>PMKW01000106.1 GCA_003157895.1 Methanoregula sp.
AGACTGTACCGTTACGACACAAGATCCCGAATACCGGTTGTTTCTTGGTACCTCCTCCTCGTTTGGTACCTTCATCCCGGACAGATTTTCGTTGGTTCTTCCATTGACCTCCTGGATAGGTTTCATCTACTTCAACAGTACCGGAAAAGATATCGGAAACATCTTTCGTCAGAGATGTTCAGATGATCGTCAGATCTCTCAAGACCCGTTTTCGTTCTATTCGGATTCTCAGGGATATATTTAGACTGCTCTGTTCAAGGAGAAACCATCTGATGATTTCTTTCCATTAATCCCTCGTAAGATAGAGAGGAAGCCGATGGAGTATAAATTCGTATTTACATCGGGAGCATTTCCTTTTTCCATTAGAAAGTACGTATACTTTTTTGAATTTTGGGCATGGTATTTTTCCCATTTCTCTCTCGTAATTTGTTTTACGAGTTGGTAGTTAAAATGGTACTATACCCAAAATTTTTTAAAAGACGTTTGCCTCGGAATAAACACTGATTTTATCCTGCAAAATATCATAGGGTTTAATCTCCCGGGAATGTGAAGACATTCTCATCTTTACTACTTCGAGTGCGAGATAGACATTTGTCAGGTCGCTTGGCCGGACATAGCGCAGCAGTATAACCGTGTCAGNNATTCTATGAACCCGTGACGGCTTGAAAACATATTGTCCCGGTGAGTTTCTGAGGTCATCCAAATGGTGCATCCTTTATCGCGAATCCCTTCAACAAACCGATACATTTCCTGCCTGCGTTCTGTGTCCGTGGTGAAGAGATCTTCAAATAGTGAAATTGGATCAATCACCACCCGTGTGGCCTTCAGTTCTTCGATAAGTCCGGGGAGTTCTTTTTTTATCCGGTTATTTGCAAGGTTAAAATCAGTTGGATCGAGTTTAAAAATGTGGAGCGATTTGTCAAGGTAATCTTCTGGTTTCCAGCCTTTCTGTTCCATATATTTCTGAATACGGTCTTTACTTTCTTCAAGGCTGATATATATGACGGTTTCATTTTTTTCCAGTCCTTCATGAATAAAATTAAGAGAAAATGTTGTTTTTCCCGTACCGTATGTGCCGATAATTACGCAGATACTATTGGGGATGAGCCCGCCACCCAGCATATCATCCAGCCCCGCAATCCCGACCTTTACCCGTTCTGTGCTCATATGACCACCCGTATGTTGCTCACTTCAAACCCACCGGTAGTTGAGATGCGGACAGCAAACTTCACCAAATCGCGTTCTTCGAGATGGGGCATCACACCCCGGAACTTTTCAAAGTACATTACACGCTGTCGCCGGGCGCCCGAACTCTCCTCCCATTTGAACAGCAGCACGGCATCAGCAATATCTGCAAGTTCCTTTTCTTTGGAGGAATCAAGAATGCCACGGCTGAGGAGAAGATAAAAGGTAATACTCCTCTGTTTTGCCACCCGCTGCAACCCCCGCAGGAACCCGGTCAGGTTGGTCCAGAGGGCTGGCGTATTGCATTGGGTTGCAATTTCAGTGACAGAATCCAGAACAACCAGGCTGTCAGGAAGTGCAGCGTCAATTACTTTTGAGAGCCGGACAAGAATGCTCTCATGGCCCGATCGCATCTGCATTCGTTTTTTCATATCACCAGTACTGTACCATTCATCCGGTACAATGCTGTCATCAAAATAATGATCGGACAAATCATTAAACCGGATTGTGTCCACGAGATCGTGCAAACCTCCAATCTTCAGGGAATTGAGTATCTCCTGCTTCACATCCTCTATTAACCGGGTAAACGATACGTACCGCACTTCTTTTGGAACAATGATACCCTCTGGTGCACTTCCTTTCCGGACCTTCAGCGTATTAATCAGGGAACTGTAAACGAATTCATAATTACCTGCTCCCAGATCTCCGATAAGAAGAATGACAGCCCCAGGGGGTACACCTCCATCAAGGATCGGGTCAAGGGATTCGATGCCGGTTGGCATCTTTTGTCTTTTCAATTCCAGCATATGATATCCTCTTTGATGATAGCAATAGACATCCTAAAAGGAACTCTCGTGAGGATTTATGATAAAGATATCTGTCTTTTTTAAAAATCAGAAGAAGGAAAACATATAATAATCAAAAATATGATGAAATCTCACGTATTACACATAATTAAATAGAGGGTTCTCCTGAATTATTATCCGGGAGATTTAAAAAAATACAGGGGCGGGGAATGATTACCTATGCAGATGAAAGACTTCTTTAATTCCAATAAAAAACCTCAGAACGGTGCGGAGATGGAACTGGGACCGGGTGTATTATCCATGACCGGACCTGACATGGGAAAAGAACCGGTTCACGCACCGGAGCTGAAAAAGGAGCCAAATCCCCCCGGTCCCACATTCCGCCACTATTTTCATCTGCTGAAGAGAAAAGAGACAACCCTTGTTATGGAATATGATTTTGAGCGGGACGGGACCCTTGTTGATGCTCAGATCCCGGCCGGTTATGAACAGATTGATCAGTACTGGGTTGAAAAAGGGTGCTCACTGGTAATAATCGCTCTGAACAAGAAGACCGAGCAGGAAGAATATCTCCTGTTTGAACCGGCACTTTCTGAATTTGAGTATGAGCTGCTCGAACGTCTGCACGAGGATCTTCGCGATGTGTTGATCCTCTCCTCAGACGAGATCAAAAAGGATCCCCGGCGCATTCTTCTGGATAAAATAAATATTCTTATTAATGAGTATGATACGACACTGGATTCCTTATCGCTGTTCAAACTCCAGTATTATCTGATAAGAAATTATATTGGGTGGTCCCGTATTGATGCCTTCATGAAGGATCCGTCGCTTGAGGATATTTCCTGTGACGGTAACAACATCCCGCTGTTTCTCTATCACCGCAAATACCGCAACATTAAAACCAACATCGCCTTTGAATCTGATGCACTCTCCTCCCTCGCCATCGCTCTTGCACAGCGTTCAGGAAAGCACATCTCGATGGGCTCACCAATGGTCGATGCTACCCTGCCCGATGGATCAAGACTGCAGCTTACGCTTGGTACCGAGGTCACAACACGGGGGACCTCCTTTACCATCAGGAAATTCCGGGAAGACCCGTTCTCTCCGGTCGAGCTGATGGAGAACGGTACCTTCAATGCGGAGTCACTCGTGTACTTCTGGCTTGCCATTGAAAACAACAAGAGCCTGATCTTCATCGGAGGCACCGCTTCCGGAAAGACCAGCGCGTTAAATGCAGTTTCCCTTTTCATCCCACCGGTGGCAAAGGTCGTGAGCATCGAAGATACCCGTGAGATCACCCTCTATCATGATAACTGGATAGCAAGTGTGACCCGCGAAGCACTCGCTGAGGAAGGAAATGCCATAAATATGTTTGATCTGTTGCGATCCGCCATGCGGCAGCGTCCAGAGTTCATCCTCGTAGGTGAAGTGCGGGGACCCGAGGCACAGACGCTCTTCCAGGCCATGAATACCGGGCATACTACATTCTCAACTATGCATGCAGGAAGCGTTGATGCGGCGATTCATCGTCTTGAAAGTGAGCCCCTGAATGTCCCAAGAAACATGCTCCAGGCATTGAACATCGTGAGTGTTCAGGCACTGATCTATCGCGGGAAAGAACGGATCCGTCGTGTTCAGGAAATTGTTGAAATTGCTGGAATCGATCCCTCGACCGGAAACCTTCGGGTTAATAACGTTTTTGTGTATGATCCCGTACATGACGTGCTCAATTATACCGGGAGGTCGCAGATATATGCTGACATTGCTGAAAAGCGGGGATGGACACGGGAACAGCTTGAATCTGAAATTGGTCTGCGCAGAAACCTTCTTGAAGCAATGCAAAAACAGGGTATAAAAGATTATATTTCCGTTGCATCCCTCTTTCACAGTTATAATATTGATGCCCGGAAGGTTCTTGCCAATATCGCTGACCTGCGTAAGGTACTCCAATGAATGCACGACAGTACGTCAGGAAATGGATACAACACGACCCCCTCCGTTATTCCCACCTGCACGCAGACCTGATATCAGTCAGGACAGGTCTGACCCTTGACCAGTTCTTATGGCGATCGATTAAGATCGCATTTCTGATGGGCTTCCTTTTTGCCCTCCTTGGATATTTTGTCAGCACATTCCTGACCCTGCAGATCCAGATCGGAAAAGTCGGCATATATAATGTATTCAACATCCCGGTACCCTCAATCCTGAGCACTTCGGCAGGTGTAGTATCTGTTCAGGTTTTTGTAGTGATTGCATCATTCATCCTGGGGACGTATACCGGA
>PMKW01000024.1 GCA_003157895.1 Methanoregula sp.
TTCTCTGTACCCTCAGTACCAGCGTTTGACGACGGGGCCGGAACTAATCCATTCCCGGGTCCGCCCAATCCAAAGAGAGGCCTTGTCCGCACCATCACACGGAGACGCTGGAAGACGCACAGGAATGAGGGCAGGAAAAAACGAATTATACTACGAAGGGGATTAACCGCTTGGTCCTCTTCATGTACTGGACATAATTGTCGCCGAGTTCCAGGACCATGACCTTTTCCTCGATGTGAATGCGATATCCGATCGCGAGGCCGCTTATCACCACTATTGCGAGAACTCCCCCCCATGACTGCAGCGCAACTCCGATTCCGAGCAGCACGATGAGTAATCCCAGGTAGGACGGATGGCGGATGAACCGGTAAGGACCGTAATCCACGACTTGCTGGTTCTTTTGTGTGCCGACTGCCAGCGTGAAGAAACGCCCGAGGGTAACGATGGCCCATTGCCGCACGATTATGCCGATAACGATGAGGACGATGCCGGGATAGAAAAACCAGGGTGGCAGCATTGCGGTAGTATTCATAGCAAGAAAAAATGCAATTATGATTGAAACGTATAATGACACACGCAGTACCAGGTTCGAACCATTGTCTTTTATCGTTACCTCCTTCCCCCTTCGTTGCAGCCGGGGAATGATTCCGCCGCCAATGAGCTCGGAAAAAACCCAGAGTCCGACGATTGATACGAACACTATGGTTTCAAAGCCCGAAGAAAATAATGGCATGCTTAGTAATAATCATGTAATCGACGGCTACATTAGATTTCCTGCCAGTATTACCATGAATAATGCATCCCGGCAAAATAATGAGGAATAATCCTGTTTCTCACGTCACGATCGTTTTCCACGGCACTTCCGGATGCCGGTCACGGGCTTCGCCGGAATTGCTTTAACCGCATTACCGATCTTCTCACGATTCCACACGACGCGGCCGGTCTCAGTGCCCCTGGTTCCGGCAATTGACGACGGCCCCCTTCCCATCCGGTCCCGGGTCCGCCCAACCATCACAAGTCCGGGCCCGCCCCACAGTCACACAACCAGCACAGAAAGAGCCCGGACCGAACCATTAAACCCGGAGGAAAATTGTATACTCTTTCGTGAATAATGAGTTCCTATGAAATATACGGTGGTTGTTAAAGTGCCTACGACCGCCGGTCCCCGCCACGCCCGGGATCGTACTGCATATCCCGCTCTGCAAAAACCGGCGGGTGGTGCGTAACCATGCTCGACCCCGGCGTTGCAGCACCCGATATATCCGGTGCAAATATCAATCCCAAAGCCCCCGGGACCACATTTTCCCTCGCGGCACTCAGCGGGAGGGTTATCGTTGTTATTTTTTTTGCCTGGTGGTGCCCTCATTGCGGCAATGAACTGAAATTCCTTCAGAAACTCTGGAAAAAATATCAGAAGCAGGACGTCGTGTTCGTCGCCGTCCACACAGAAAATGATGATGACCACGCCAGACAATATGGCTACGCGGATGCTCTGAGTGCCGCGAGGGAAAAACTGATAGCATCCGGCGTCCGGTTCCCTGGTATCCAGGACGATTCTGCGGATACGATTTTTTGCCACTACGATGGTCCGGGTTTCGGCTGGCCCCAGGTATATATCATCGACAAGGATCACGACGTCCACTCAGCGGTTTACGGCGAGGAGTCCGAATCAGCCACTGAAAACCGTATTCTCGATGCCTTCACCTCCCGGGACCCGATCGACCTCGAGATGGTCATCGACATGTCCGACTCCATGAACAATTCTGCATCGGCGGGGGTATCGAAGCTCGCGGTCATGAAACAGGCCGCGAAGATGGTAGTCGATTTCTCCCATGCCCACGGGCTGACCAGCGATCGGATGGGGCTCGTATGGTTCACCGATGATGTCAGCAGGTACCCGACCGGAAACACTCTCCTGCCGGTGATGGCAAACGCAAACGGCCTGAGGAACCGGATCGATGCGAAACATACGGGAATGTGCACCGCGCTGGGTGCCGGGCTCCAGACCGCGTTTGATGTACTCGGATCGAGTACCCGGAATCGGTTTGCCATCCTGCTCACCGACGGAATGCAGGATGTCGACCCCATGGTCCACTCGGTCGGCGGTCATTTTGAGATCATCGATGCGCCCGCTGAATATCACTGCAGCCGCACCTGCCCGGGGGTCGGGCCCCGGCCGGGGGTGAACATAACCAGTTACAACACCCCGGTTCATACGATCGGGGTCGGGGTAACCGCTACCTATTCGCCCCTCTTAAATGACATCGCTGCCGCGACCGACGGGACGTACCTTGCCACCGTGGATCCCGTAAACGATCTCGCCCTGCTCTATTTTGTGGAAGTCTGCGCCTGCCTTGCGGGCGGATCACCTGCTATCATCTCTCATGCTGCAGGAACGTTCCGGCCGGAACAATGCAAGAGCACTCACCGGTTCTTCCTCAACAGGACGATCCGTAAGTTCACGGCAATCCTTTCCTGGCAGAAGCTGGGCGCCGGGAACCTGATTTTCTGGCTCCGTGCACCTGACGGCACGGTCGTCGGCCTGCATAACCGGATAAAATACTATGACACGTATGTCATGGCAACCGTTCCCCTCCCCGTGGAACAGGATGGCAGGGAACTCCCGCGTTCCGGAGAGTGGGTGATGATTGTCCGGGGGAGTATCGGAAGCTCCGTGCCGTACCAGGTCCTGGTCATCGGCGAGGATACCGGGACCCACTTTGAGGTCGTGCATCCGCACAGGATGTACGAGGCCGGCGATGTTCTGCCCCTGAGGATCCGGCTCAAAGAAGGCCGCAGGTTCCTCGCCGAGCCCGCAGACATTGTCCTGCAGAAAAAGAGTCTGCGCGAACCCCTCACGGAACTGCTGGCCCGTTACCCATTCCAGCCGGCCCTGAAAAAAGCAAAGAAGGGGGAGTGCGAAAAGATCCCGGGCACCGTGCAGCTCGAGCCCAAACTCAGGGCCCTTGAAGCCGACCCGCGGTTTGCGGAGCAGCTCGGACTGAACGTTATCACGCAGTCGCTGCGGGAGGGGACGCTCCGGTGCACGATCGATCAGAAGGGAATTACGCTCCCGGTCACGCTCACGGAACCGGGGGTACATACCTACCGGATCGAGGTCCGGTTCGACACGGAGAAGAACGGCCCGATCTCCCGTGTCACGCTGGTGTCGGTGTATGTCGGCCCGGGTGCTGCCGACCCGGAGCGGTCGGTCGTTACTATGATCCCGACCGGATCGGGAAAAACGAACGGCCTGATGGTGATTGCTACCCCGAAAAACCCGGCCGGCCAGCTGATCGGCCCGGGGAGGAGCGCCGGTATCGGCCTGCGTATCGGGAAGGAGACGCCGGAGCATTCCATCGAGGATCTGCTCGACGGAACGTACCGGATCACGATCGGGCCCGGTCTGGCAGGTTCCGGAAAGAACCGCACGGTGACGTTGATGTTCAAGGATAAAATATTCTGGAAAGGAAAGATGCCAACGGTTTCCTAAAAAAATAAACGGCCACCCTTTAACGGTTGTGAACCATTTCCCATGACCCTCCGGGCAAGACCCTTCTCCGACCGGGAATCGTTCCTGCAAGAATGTATGACCCCACGTGCTCCTGACGCAGGGTACCGGCGTTGCTCAGTACCCTAAGTTCCGGCAATCGACGACGGGCCCCCTTTCATACCGGCTCCGGGTCCGCCCAACCACCACAAGCCCGGCCCCGCCCCTCCGCACGCAACCGGCACGGGAATGGGTGAGGCTTCAATAAAACCCGGCCCGACCGGTTCAGCGGATTTTTCCCCATAGCCGGAAATTTCCAGTATCTTAAGCATGATCGCTCCGGATTTTTTCCCGGTAAGGAGCCGGAAATAATCACGGGACCGGATCCGGGGTCTGCCGGGAAGATCTCAAAAATTGCAAAGTATCCCAATCCTAATATGCCGCATTGGAAAAACAATCTGCGAGTGCCAATCATGATGCGAATGAGTTCCGGCAGTCCGCAGGACTGTACAATGATCGTATGAATAATTCAGCCGGCCTGGGTTTTTTCAGGAATCATCTGGCGAATCGTATATTCAATTCTGTCAAGCGCCCGACATATGCGTATATCACCATTACCGCGTTGTGTAATTCCCGGTGCAGGTATTGCGATTCGTGGAAAAATACCGTTATTTGTGAACCGGATACGGATGAATGGAAAGGAATTATCGATGAGCTGGTCAGGATCGGTGTTGTGACTCTGACTTTTAGCGGAGGAGAACCGTTTATCCGCAAAGATTTATTCGAACTTGCGTCATATGCACGATCTCAAGGATTAATCACGATGGTTGTAACAAACCTGAGTTTATTCAAAGAATCTCATATAGAAAAAATTGCAGAGAGTTTTGATTTTTTCGGCATTTCGATAGACAGTACACAACCAGAGGTTTATAAAGAAATCAGGGGTGTGGACTGGCTGGAACGAATTAAAGGAAATGTTCGTACCCTGATGGCCGGCCTCACTGAGTTAAAGGCCGAAGTGCAGGTTTGCGGGATGGTTACGATAAGTAACCGGAATGCCCATGAAATGCATGAGATACTTCACCTGATTTTTGATGATCTCGGCATGGATACCATCTCTTTTAATTTACTCGATTCCAGTGGCGGTACAACTGCGGGAGAACTTACACCCACAGAGGATCAGATACAGTATTGCAGCAGGATAATTTCCGATCACAAGTCATTGTATCCCATCAGTAATTCCACCCGCTTTCTTAGCCAGATTGGAAATTTCGATTACCGGTGCAATCCCTGGAAATGTGTTCAGATAAATGAAAACGGTTTATTGCTGTCCCCCTGCCTTTTCATCTCAGGGAAACCTGACATTTTCCCGGAGGGAAGAAAAACAGACTTATGCAAAAATAAATTATCAGATGTATGGAGAGAACAACAAAAAATCTATTCACAATACGCCGATTGTAAATTGTGTAACCTTGGTTGTGTTGCTGAATCTGCATGGTCAACCTACGATTTGCAATTTATCATACAGGATAGTTTTTTTGGCATGATCTGGCCCCCCATGAAACGAATACATGAACGAAATTGCAGGACGGGATAGTACTTATTGATCCAGTACTCCCCATTGGTTCCGGGTCCGTTAATCGAGAGAGAGGAAGGGGCCGCACCACGCGTAAATCACGACCCGTCAGTACCGGTCATTTTTCAGTGCCTACACTCAGGGCCATTGACGACGGCCCCCTCCACATTCCGGTCCGTGTCCCTCAATCAGAGAGAGCCCCGCCACCGCACGCATGAAGGCGGCATGGTGGGGATCCTTCGCGTTCCGGAAACAGATTGGAGGGGGGGTTCCCGGCCTACCCCCCTCACCCGTGCGGTGTTTTAAGATTCCGGATTGAATTCCGGTTATTATCACACGAATGGGGGTCCCGGCCGGCAATCCGCACCTGCTAAATA
>PMKW01000105.1 GCA_003157895.1 Methanoregula sp.
CATGGCAGTGCCCCGGATATCGCAGGAAAAAATATTGCCAACCCTATCGCAGCGGTACGGAGCGTGTCCATGCTCCTTGACCATCTCGGCGATTCCCGTGGAGCTGGGCGTATCGAGGCTTCCGTCCGGCAGGTGCTTAACAAAGGGATATGCACCCGTGATATGGGAGGGAACGCCGGGACCCGTGAATTTGGCGATGCATTGATACACGCTTTACGGCGGGCAGAATAAACCGTCTCCCGGATCACTGATATATTGGAAAAAAGTTGCTCCCCCGCTCACCGGATAACCCGATATCCTGCCCGCGTGAAGACGTCCTCTATGGTTTTTTCCCATTGTTCATCGTCAGGTACCGCGACATCGCGGATAGAACGGCTCCAGAGGTCGAGAAGTGCCTCATCTTCCGTGATGAAGGACCGGGTCCCGTGCAGCACCCGCCCGGCTCTCTTTCCCTCCGGGTCAAGAATAAGGATACGGGAACAGAGATACATGCGGCAGAGTTCAGGCCGGCTCGCATGCACCGTGCAGATGCGTTCATGGGATTCACGCTGCCTGAGAAAGGGGCAGGCAAGTGACTTTTTTTCAACCTGTTGCTGATGACAGAAGAGTTCTCTTTTATCCAGGTCCACGCACACGAGACGTTCCTCGCCATTGGTGTACCCTATCCGGAATTCGAAGGGACGGACCTGTTCCTGTATGCTGATGATCTCCCCCATGGTACTGCAGCAGTAACCGCAGCGCTGGCATACAAAAGTCATTGTGAGATATCCCTTTTCTGTCGGTTAGTATCCCGGAATGGATAAACCTGGTGCTTAAGACCCTAGTTCTTTCTGTGATTAGGTATATGGGGAGTGTTCCGCAAGATATTCAACATCCCCGGAACGATAATTCTGGTTGGAAGTGGCACATTATCGGCGCTGGAATTATCGGGATGGCTGCGACAATTCCCCTGCTCATCCTTTTCGCCCGGATTATTGAAACAAGTCTCGAGACTATCAGGACTATTTATATCGCGCGGGGGCACGCCAACCTGGCTGCCTGTATCGGTATTACGAAAACGGGTATCTGGCTCCTTTCTACCGGTCTTGTCCTCACGAATCTTTCAGATTACTGGAACCTGTTTGCCTATCTCGCTGGTTATGGGCTTGGCACACTTCTCGGTATGGAAATCGAGAAGAAGATATCACTGGGGCATGTCATCGTCCGGCTGATCACTCCCGATGATCCCCGGCCACTCATCGCAAACCTCTCCGGGCTCGGTTACGGTATGACGAGGATAGAAGGTTCCGGCAGTTTCTTAAATACCGTCGCGATTATCCTCATGATTGTCCCCCGTCCTGAACTGGGACCCCTTATGGACATCCTTTCGAAGGAATACCCCGCTATTCTTTACACAGTGGAAGATGTTCGGAATATCAAGGAAGGAGCAAAGATATTCCACCGGAATGCAAAGACCTGGTTGCTGGGGTTCTTTGGGCTCTGAAAAATGTAGTTTTCATGGTAGTACAAACACAAACACTTTGTTCCGGTATCCCCCACCACTGCTCATACTTTCTATGTCCATACATAACCAGGAAAAACCGAAAGGTTCCCTTCTTCAGATCTTCAATGCACGGACTAACACGATTGAGGATGCCATCCCTGTTATCAGGACCGATGAAGAATGGAGAGCACTGCTCACACCGGAACAGTTCAATGTAGCCCGGAAGAAAGGTACAGAATATGCATTTTCGGGTAAGTACTATGCAACAAAAGAACCCGGCATCTACCGGTGCGTCTGTTGCGGGATGGATCTCTTTGATGCTGTCACCAAATTTGATTCCGGAACCGGGTGGCCGAGCTTTTATGCACCGGTCTCCGGGCTGAATATCCGACTCATACCTGATGACTCAGGAGGGATGTGCCGGACTGAAGTATTNNCCCCCCGGGAAACGCTACTGCATGAACTCGGCCTCGCTGGATTTACAAAAGACTTCCTGAAGGTCTTTGGATCCGGAGACAAGTGGGCTTGAAGCACTGGACATAGCAGGTGAAGATCCCCGCTGGTTATAGGAGATACTATTGAAGCGTTATCTTATCAGATCTCATTACCTACTATTCCGGCACGGATGGATCTCCCGACACCGGTCCTGATCGGTATCGGACTCTCAATGGATTGTTTTGCCGTTTCGCTTGCTATCAGGAGTACTACAAAGTCAAGGCTCCCCCGTGCGGTTCTCATCACCGATCTCTGTTTTGGTGGGTTCCCGGCCGGCATGACGGTGCTGGGCTAGGTGGCTGGGATCTCCGTCATCGGCTTTATATCGGTATACGATCACTGGATTGCTTTTTCCTGCTGCTGTTTGTCGGTGGTAAATGATGTGGGAGGGAATCTATGGGAAAGAGGAAAAGGCACCTGTTGATGTAATCCGGCTTTTCCCTTTGATTGCGCTCTCCCTTGCCACAAGCATCGATGTCCTTGCCATTAGTGTCAGCTTCGGGATACTCCGGAATGCGGTACTCATTCCGGCGCTCATCATAGGGATTGTCTATGGCGTGATCTCGTTTCCGGTGTTATGCTTGGCGAACAGCTTGAGGATCTTCTCGGTAATAAAATGGAGATCATTGGCGGGCTGCTCCTCATCCTGATCGGTGTTAAAATTCTCGTGGAACACCTGGTCCTCTGAAAAAAAAATCATATCTTTTCGTTCATACCCGCAATATTCGTACTGGTTGTAAAATCAGGAAAAAAAGACTGGATGCAGGATGCATCGATGAGTGTTTTCTGGTTACCATGCTTCGGGGAAGGCCATATTGGTATAGATATCCTCAAGCCGGGCCTTGTGGCTGCGTTCCATGTTTGCCAGCTGGGAAAAGAGCAACTGTGTTTCAGTATCCTTGGCCAGGTTCGCGAGCTGGGTGTACATCTGCATGGCTTCCAGTTCCTTCTTGATGGAAACAACAATGCCCTCGAGTGGTTTCATGTCGACGCTCAGGGCAGGAGACGGAAGCGTGTCTGCTACTTTGTAATCGTGCGATGGATCAAACTTCATCTTCGAGATATCCTTTGTAAGCATCCCTTGGAGGAACTCGCGGTGCTTCTTCTCTTCACCGGCAAGCTCTGCGAACAGGCTCTTCAGTGCCGGGCTCTTGACCTTGTCTGCAATGCCACGGTAAAACGTATATGCCTCGACTTCCCTGTCTATTGCTATTGCTATGATTTTCTTTGCCTCATCTGCTTTCATTGTTTCACACCTCTTTTTTTAGAGTATTACCAATTACTCTATATAAGAACATTGTTTTTCCACTTAAGGGGGAAATTTCCCCGGTTCAGCCGATCTGTCCCTCAGGGAAAACAGGTTATGATTCATCCACTCCCGTCAGTTTATATATGAAACGCCCGTAAACACTTCCTTGATATCGACGCAGACGATCGTGCGGAAATCGAGCAGATACATGGTTATCATTTTTTGAAAAACAGCACCTGATCAGGGCGCTCACTCACCCCGCGTATGCAAACGAATAGTTCCCGCAGAAAATACTGCTCATGGACCAGATGGCATACAGTACGCCGGGGGATACCTTCCTCAAAACCGGGCTGATCCTGTTTCTCATGGGGAAAGGGATCCAGACCAAGGGTGGCATAACGCAGGAGAAGGAACCGCTCGAGGATAATATCACGATTGCAAAAGTTGCCCGCAGGTTACGTATCAAAAAATTTATCCGGCTGGGCCGCGGGAAGAAAAGCCTGTGGCGGGATGGCGAAAATACGATCCTTGCGGATACGCTCGAAGCCCTGATCGGGGCGATCTTTCTCGACAGCGATGCCGGATTCGGGGTTGTCAAACAATGTATCGGTACCTGGTTTGAGCCCGAACTGAAGCGAGTGAAAAAAGAGAAGTTTATAAAAGAAAAAACAAAGGAACGGCTCACTCTACCTCCTCTCTCTTCTGCCAGACATGGAGCACCCAGAGGAAGGAGACAAGCGTCGCGATCACAGTCGATCCGATAAGCAGGGGAACGTACCACCACTGCTCTCCCATCGTTCCTCCCATAACTCCGCTTCCTGCGATCGTTGCAAGGGTGTTCGGGACCAGAAATGCTGTACCGAGGACCGTAAGGTAAGCAGTGACAAGGGCAAACCGGTTATTCAGGTTCTGGAGCTGGTTGTTATAGATGCTCTGCATCACCTCAAGACCGGAAGAGAGGACATTGGACATCTGCTCGGAAAGTTCGATATGCCGGTCAATATTATCCGAAAGGATGCCGATTCTTCCGAGTAGTTTCTCATCATTGGTGATAAGATCGGCGTCCCCGTACCGTAATGAATCGACAACGTCTTTCGTTGCCCAGAGCACATTCAGGTAATCGATCAGTACATGTTTCATGCGGTAAATATCGTGAGCAATCTATCTCTTGGCTAGGTTCTCTACAATAAGTGATTTGCTGATGGCATCGCCATGCATCTCGATCTCCCGCAGGTACTCAAAGTTCCGGTCGTTATTCTCGTCAATGATCCGCT
>PMKW01000143.1 GCA_003157895.1 Methanoregula sp.
GTGGGGTAGCAGTGGCGGTTGTTGTAGTGGTTTGTGATCCATGCGAAATCTATGTCTTTGGATTCTGCAAGTTTACAGAAGTTGACAACTTGCTTTACATTGACATTTCCTGGTACGAATTCAATTCCATATGTCAAGGCTTGTTCACCTCATTGAGTATTACCGTCCCCACAGTTAAATAAATTATCATTTTACGTTGATCCCATTGGCGGATCTCTTTTAAATAGAGCCGATTTAGCCATATTTTGGAATAAAAACCCTTTAATTACATTTCAAGCGGAGGGGAACGCAGGAGATTTTGAGCGTTCAATCCTTTATTTGGGTTCCCAGCTTCCCTGAGAGGAAAAAACCCGCATCGGGGTACAGGGTAATTTTTTTTCTTCGGGGACGATTATCCTATAAGATATTGAACACCGACCGAATATAATATATGAGAACCTTCAGCCAGAACATAACCAGAGAGAACAGGATCATCTTATGCGGATAATTGCCATTGGAATCGGCGGGGCTGGTTGCAGGATAGTTAACAGCCTCTATGCGATAGACCGGAAAAGCAGCAAAGTTGCATGTGTGCAGGGCCTGGCTGTCGATGTCGACGAAAAAACGATAAAAGAACTCACTGCGCTCCCTGAAAATGCACGCATGTGTTTTTCATCTCTTGATCCTGCACTTCCAGATTCCCCGGGTGCTGAAAGGCAGACCGCACCGATCGATATCAATGAGATCATTTCCCGGGTCCAGAACATGGAAACCGGTGAAAATGACGCGATTATTTTTTGTTGCGGGCTTGGCGGGAGCATGGTGGATGTAGCCCCCCATATCATCGCAGGGCTGAGATCGTCTGTTGTTGAGCCGATTTTCGGTCTTGTCACCCTTCCGTGTCTTGCTGAAGGGAAACGCATCTCGGGAAAAGCCGCGGACGATATCGATATGCTGTCCTCACTGCTTGATGGTATCATCATCTTCGATAATGAGACATGGTATAAAAAAATCAAAGCGCAAAAAGCTCACCTCCCTGCAAAAGAAAGGGGATTTGCTGAAAAGATCGGGCTGAAAAAAAGTGAAAAACCCCTGCCGCCGGCCCAAACTACCTACCGTAATCTGAATGAGGCGATCGTACGGCGGATCGGTCTCATGCTCCGCGCCGGGGAATTTAAGGCTGATGGCGGCATCGATCTCGCAGAAGTTGTCCTGGACTCAGGTGAAGTACTCAACACGATGAAAGGTATGGGTTTTATCACCATCGGTTATGCTGTCGAGAAGCTCCCGCACAATCCCCTGCATTTCCTCTCATGGCTGAAACCCGCCGGTATTTTTGATGAGGAGCAGAAGAGAAAAGCTTCCCGTATCGTCGAGCTCACCAAACAGGCGATATACCATGAGATATCAACTCCCTGTGACCTGACCAGCGCCCACAAAGCACTGATTCTTGTGGCCGGCCCGTCGCAGGAATTGTCAATGAGAGGATTCATGACCGTGAGGAACTGGATCGACCGGAGTATTGCAGGACTCGAGACCCGCTCCGGCGATTACCCGGTCGTGAATACAAAAAATGTGGCCATTATCGTCATGCTCTCCGGACTCGAGAATATTCCCCGTATCACCGAACTCAAAGAGATCCGGTCACAATCCAAACCAAAGAAACGGGCAGATCCGGATATGTCATCAGAAGGGCTGACGGAAAAAGATCAAAAGACGAACCGGGACGATATGATCACCCTTCCTGTACGAAGGGCCCGGGCCGATGATACAGGCCGAAGAACCAGTGCCCGTGATGCACCGGAGGGATATGACACCTTCGTCCCGACAAGGGAGCCGGTCCCGCAAAAAGAGGTGACGACTGAAGCGGAAGAGCGGACACCTCCTGTCGCTTTTGAAGTACCCCGGCAGGCCCCACCACGCAGATCTGTTCCGGTGCCAGAACCCATGTTTGAGGGAGAGGACCGCAGGACACTTGAGACGCAGACATCCGCAAGACGCCGTGTCATCGTTGCCCATGCGGAGAAAGATCCTGCCCATCACCTTTCTTCGCACGACCTGTCAACGCACGGAAGCCAGCGTACTGGCTATAAATCGGGGGTTTCTGATCGCTCTTCAGCAGAAACACCCGTCCGGCATCCTGATGAGGGGGTTCCCCGCTTCAAAGAGACAGAACGACAGAGAATCGAGAGGGAGTTACGCCGGCAGCGGACGATTGCAATGGGGGGGAACGCCCAGAAAACCCCCTTGCATGCTGAAAAAAATCATCCTGCATCCCGGGAAACACATATCGTTCAACGAAATTCTCACCAGGACCGGACGGGTGCAGAAAACAAGAGCCCGGTTCTAGGTAATGAACCCGTTCCGTTGTCCGGGGAGAAGAGGACAATAATCATCGGAAAACGGAAGATTACCACGGTACTGCAGGAGGAACCGGATCCTTCTGCCGCACAGGAGAAAACCGGGGCTGCATATCACGGGGAGTCCATTTCCTCATCTGATGATGACGCGATGAGCGTGCAAATCGCGGACCAGGTATTCCGGGCGAGGGATGAGGTTTTTCAGGGAAAAGGGATCAGGAAACCATCCCTGCCACAGGCACGGGATTCCACGCTCCTTCATACCGAACTCAGGCCAAAGAAAAAGGCATCTGAAAGGGATGATGCTGACAACAGCGATCCCCGGACAGATCAGACAGGGAAAGATACCGTATCCATTAAAAAACGGATCAAATCCGAGGAAAAGACCTAAACCGGTCCTGAATCTGATCAGTTGCCATCAACAATTTTTGAGAACTGGATATTCCCTGCGCCGATCTCTGTTTTTATATCGATCCCATGCTCCACACAGTTCGCGATAAAATTCAGTCCGCTGAACGCCACAATGGAGAGCCGGAACGGATTATCCGGGAGGTTGAAGACCCGGTTGCCCATACTCACCGGGAAGACAAAACCGCAGGTGTTCATAAGAAGGATCGTCTCCTCCACTTGTTTTTTTGCAGCACAGGGCACTTCGCGGACATTGGCAAGAGCTATCCCCGTTTTTGACCGGGCAAAGCTGGCAATCGAGGTCAGGCCGGATGAGATGAACAGTTCGAGGGGATCAATGGTTGTTCCCCGGTAGCCGATCAGGTCCCTGAACCGTTTCGGGATACCCTGTTCGATTTCCAGTCTTCCGCCAAAGGCCATTTTCACCGGGATGCCTTTTCGCTGGAATACCCCGTCCATGGAGATACTGCAGATGGAGATGAAGCCGACAGAACCCGGAGGAACACGGGGATCGTGGTCGATGACACGGTAGGAGGAAAAAAAACCGCATCCAGCCTGTGTTACCTCATCGAAAGCAGCTTTTGCCGGTTCAAAGGATGCTTCAGGAATAATGGACAGGTTATAGGCCACATCCCCGGTGCTGGTTGAGGGGTCGAAGGTACTCCGGTACGCGAGGCGTTCAAGTTTTGATATGATAAACCCGATCCGGTCATCAACGAGGGCATTGTCGGTCTCCTGCCGGCCATCGGGGGTGAGAATCCTGCCCTGATTGCCAATCTTCTCAGTGAATCCCAATGTGTCCAGGTAGCTGAGGTAGTACTGAACCGCCCGGTCACTTAAGACAAAACCCCGTTCCACCATCAGCTCCGAGAGCCGTTTTGCCCCCATAGGCTCCTGGTGCTCCCGAAGAATTCGTAAAATTTCAATATACTTCCGTTCTGTCCGGATCATGATCATTTCGCCTCCACCGCACCAAGACTGTCCTGGTAGCGGCCGTTATAACATTCCCTCGGGTTGCGCACTTCATGGAGGATCATCTGGGCCACACGGTCATTCTTATTAACCGTGATATCCTCTTTTCCCATATTTGTCAGGCAGAGCGTCAGCTGCCCGCGGAACCCGGGANNATCCACGAACCCGGCACCGAGGAGGACCCCGCGTCGCCCGAATGAAGACCGGCACCGTAAGGTACCGGCAATATCCATGGGCAGTTCGACCCATTCCAGTGTCGGGAGGAGCGTGCAGGTTCCGCAGGGAAGACAGGTAACATCTGCTGTCCGGAGATCGTAGGATGCCGGCTGCTGACTTTCCCGGCTATAGGGACGGATCACGAGTTTTCCCGGTACGTATTCCTGATCAAGACGGCGGACAATCTCCGCTGCGGATAAAATCATCCAGTAGTTTATCGATAGAGAATACTTAATATCTTTTGATGTAAAGAAGTTGAGCAGGATCCATGGGGTAGAGGACATCCTCTTGGGCTTCGAACCCAAGGACGCGGGTTCGATTCCCGCTGGGTCCGCTGGTCTTTATTTTTAAAAAAGGATTTACTGAATATACCGCATTTATAAAAAATTAAATTTCGTTCCTTCTCATGATATGGTGGCCTGGTTTTTTTCCGAATATCCTGATCGCTGCAAACAGGACCAGAACCACGATTGCAATGATGACGATCATTCCGATAAAACCCCAGTCCATGGTCTTTTCAAGGCTGATATTTACGGAAGCAGTCGCGTTGCCCTGAATTACCTGTTTTTGCACCGAGGCTGCCTGGTAGCCGTCATGGGAAGCTGTAATGTTATAGATCTGGTTGAACTTTACCTTGGTTACAAACTGGCCGTGATCATCAGTCTGTCCGCTCGCGGTCCCGTCAAGGGCTATCGTTGCATTAGGGATATTTTTCAGGTCTTTGTCCTGCACAAATACTGTGAGATCAGCATTCTCGAAAGAAAGGGTGAAGGTGTAGTCCTCGCTTTTATTCGACACGTCAATGGTACGGTTTGAAGGGACATAACCGGTTTTCCTGACTTCTACCGGATAAGATCCGAACACAAGGTCCGGGAAAGTGCCACGGCCGTACTCGTTGGTTGTTCCCGAAAGATTTCCGTTGATATAAATATCAGCCCCGTTCAAGGGGTTATGGTTATCATCATAGACGTACACAAAAGCACCAAGCGGGGCTTTTGCAATCTCCGCGGTATACAGAGCATCGGATTCGCTGATGGTCCTTGATTCCGTAACCGTGTCATACCCGTCTTTCTTAATCTCGATCGTATACATCTGGCCGCGGGTTACCGGAGTACTCAGGATACCCCGCTCATCGGTTTTTCCTGCAAGTATGGCGTTGAGATACACTTCAGCACCTTGAACCGGTTCCTGGGAATCCTTGTCTTTCACCACGAATGAGAACTTGTTTCCCGATAGTAGCCAGAACTGTACTTCCTTGTTTTCCGTTCCCATATCCACCGTACCGCTGCGGGACTGGTAATTAGGAGCGGTGATATCTATTGAGTACAGCATCGTTGCATTGACACCAAATGTTGCATTACCGGCAGTATTGCTCTGTTCACTCTGCGTGGAATTCTCCGCAGAGACGTTCACCATGGCTCCGGAAACCGGCCCCAGCGTGTCGGAATCGTATAAACTGACTTTCAGGAGAAGCGCTTTCCGACTCATGTTGACCAGAAGGGTTGTTTCATTTTTTGCAATGGTCTGTTTCCAGTCATCGTAGCCGTCCATGGAGACCATTACGACATGATCGCTTGTGCCGTCATGGAGGTAGAGGACCTGGCCATAGTTGTTTGTGCGTGCATATTCATTCCCGTCGAGAAAGACGGTCGCGTGCGGAATCGAGACATTGTCCAGGCTGTCCTGCACCGTGATTTGCAGGTTTACAGCCTGCGCTGCGCTGCAAAGGATGACCAGGCACAGGAGGACAGAAAGAAAGCAAGAGCGATATCTATACATAATAAAGTATCGCTTCCTGCTCATATATCAGCAATTCGGTCTATATCTCGACTGTTGAGGGCACCCGGTCAAGGAGCATGCCTTCGACAAGGACCGGCATCAGGCGCCTGCCTTCTTCCACAGCCTGCTGCAGCCTCCAGTTCCGGTCGGCATAGATGGTGAACAGCGGTTCGCCTGACTTGACAAGTTTGCCTTTTTTTGCATGAAGGAGGATACCGGCTCCACGATCATGCGGGGCCCCTGCCGTCCGGGCAAGGGAGATAAGAGACTGGTTATTCATCTCGATCACATACCCGGATGCCGGTGCATTGACGATAAACTGGTGCTCTCCGGGTATAATNNAGATCATACGCCATGGCTGCACCGGCACCCCGTGCCGCTTTCCCCGACATCTCGAGTGCGATCCCGGCAATGGAGACGCTCTTCTGGATGAAGGAGTTGGGTTCCGGTGCTCCTTCAAGCACTTTAAGTGCTTCGATCACTTCCAGTTTCGGCCCGATGCTGTGTCCAACGGGCATATCCCCGTACGTGAGGGCACATTCGACTTTCATATTGAGGCGTTCACCCAGCTCAATGAATTCCCGGGCGAGTTTCCTCCCCTCCTGCATGGTCGGGACCTTG
>PMKW01000127.1 GCA_003157895.1 Methanoregula sp.
GCTCCAGAGCAATTTTTCTTTTAATCATAACGACAGCATTTGCGTTCCTCATACATATCGGGTTCCTGAAACGCGGATACCGGCCGGCTACTTTACCGCAGAAAAAATACAGCCCCGGCTGGCAGAAAAAAAAGGAAGAGGCGGTTATGCCGGGCCGGCAGCGTCGTAGACCTGACTGAGGTAGCGTGCCTCAAATATCATGACCGGTGCGACGAAGAGGAGCTGGATGATGATGCCAAGAACAGGTATCAGGCCAAGGATTGTTATAACGATCTCGACAACAATCATGGCAACGAACAGGACGATCAGGGAGAGGATGTAGCTGCCCCACCCTATCTTTCCGATGGTTGCTGATATCGCCCGGAAATTGAACGCTTCACCCATACTGCCGGTACGGGCAAACCGTATGATACCGATAGTGGAAAAGATCACTGTGATGATGCCAACAATGATGACGACGAGGAGATACAGTCCGAGTGTCCCTATAACTACAGCAGGATTACCGGAAGATACCACACTGCCGGCTGTTGACACGGCGTTAATGCTGATAAATGACCACAATGCCGCGCCAATGAGCACAACGAAGAGGATAAGCAGGGGAATGGCCCATACCAGGGAAACAATCACGTACTTTATGCCGTCAACGAAGAGCGTGCCCCAGTCGCTTACTTCCGGCGCTGGCTTTTCACCGCGGTAGACTTTCAGCGTATATCCAAGCAGCGGGAGGCAGAGAAGAATCGTTGCAACCACGAGTAAAAACCATTGCATCCACTTTCCGACAATTGCCTCCTTTGTATAATCAAAAGAGTCACTGAGCATTGTAGCAAAATCCATTTCAACACCTTTTTTTTAGAGTTTTATCAGTTCAGATATACCAATCTGCGGCATTTTATAAAAGATAACGGGTATCTTTCCATTTTTTATACAACATGAAACCCGGCCTCCCTCACGGATCACTCCTCTCTGACCGTGATAATCTCTACCGGACACAGGCCGGCCGCCTCCCGGGCACAAACCGCAAGCTCTTCCGGCACCTCACCTTCGGCACGGCTGCCGCAGAACCGGAATGCTTCCACCAGTTCCGAATATTCATCACACGGGTTCTGGCCAAAGACCTCCGGGCAGGTGTTCCAGCACGCCCCGCAGCTGACGCAGGAACCCCGCTCGATTTTCACGTACATGATAGTGCCGGAACTCTGCAACTGCAACTATAAAAAAACAGGGTCACGGGGTTTGCCATACTTGTCACCCCGTACCTGCTGAAGCAGTAAGCCCCGCCGGCGGTCACAGTCGCTGCTGCAGCGGGCGTGACGGCATATCCGCAATAATGGGCTGCTGGCGGCTCAGGGGAAGTGAGGATGAGAGCCCGGGCGAATTTTTATCACAGCTCCGCATCAGGATGTCCACCAGGCAGAAGAACGCCGCTGCTTCCACCGGGTCCGCAAAAAGCGCCAGTTCAGCGTCCGTGCGCCGTTCGAGGATGTCCGTGATGTACTTCCCGTAGTGCTGCTCGTGGATCTTCAGGGCACGGGCGGTCTTCTTCCACCGGAGGATGAGGGGGTCCAGTTCCATTCTTCGCATACTATTCACCTGCACAACCATCGCCATGATCCCGATATTAAGGAGCTGCCGGCGGGGCGTGAAAGTGCGGGGTGCGGGGTTTCTGCCGGTGAATTACAGGTATTAATCCCCGCAGGGTGTACTGCTCCTCCTCAGAATGGATATTCTTATGGCTGAATTCCGGATACCAACCTGCGATCATAACCACGATGAGACACCCATGCGACGGGTATGAGCTGACGGTCACGGCGATGTTGTATACCAGTGCCAGTCTGCGGCAGGAAAATTCAGGTCCGGGTGTGAAGAACGGGCATTTCCTTCCTGCCGGACCGGGCGAAACCCCGGAAATAATCACGATGTGCCAAATCCGCTGCCACGATATTCGCGGCCATTTTCTCCCCAGGAAAAAATGTGCCGGTATTTTTGCCCTGTAGAAATCATTTAATATTAATTATGACGCTCTTTTGGGCTCTGCCCCCGTCGGTATGGTATCCCCCAATTGCGATTGCGCCGTATTACCCGTACGCTATCGTGGAGAAAATTCCAGTTTAATGCCGAGGCATCGCAATGTACCCCCGCCCCCATGGGGGGCAGGGTTGGCGCAAGGGAGGAGATCATCACTTGAAAAGAGGGTTTCTCCAGAGCAGGTATTTTTTTCTTTACGGGCGCCTGACAATTTCACCGGCAATTGCCGGATCACCGGATACAATACACCGACACCTCACCTTCACTAAGACAGAGGTCAGAACGCGCAAGCACCCACTGCATGGGGGGAGCCTGGCGATCGGCATCCTCGATAACAACCATCCTGTGCGATCCTTTGAGCCGGTACGCATTTTCGAGCTGGGTTGTCGTGGTAACAGCAAATTCCGTGGTACCTTCCCTGTCAGCAGAGTAATAATAATCGAACGGCCGGGCCATGTAATCGGGCAGTACCACGACAACATCACCGGGCCCTGTCAATGCAGATACGGTTACCGACATGTTCCGCCAGTCCTGGTTGAATTTTGCCGTTGAGGTATACAGATCCTGAACAGGGGGGATACTGATAACAGTAATGAATACCAGGAAGAGGACCAGGATCCCCAGCCGGGGAATGATCTTTTCCTTCTTGATAAGACTGTCAGTCACGGCGCAGGTCATTGCGATCCCAACAAGGAGTGCGGGCAGGATGATAAGGGCATACCGGGGCTCTATTGCAAGTTTATACGAGATAAGGACACTTACTGCCAGGGGTGTGAGGATCATGGTTACCAGCAGGGCGCATTTTCTCCGGTCGTACCGGTACAGCCCGGCAACGCCGATGATAAGCATAACGATTGCGAGTGCCATCAGCAGTTCGTTATGCGCAAAAAAGTCCCTGAAGGACTCCGTTACCACGTCAAGACCCTTGAGGCCCCATGTCACGTCGGATACTTCCCGGAGCATGAAGAGATCGCGGATCATCCCCGCAAGCGGCATGATCACGATAAGATAAAAGATCATCCCTACATACAGGGCCCGGTTCTCATCGAACCCCATCAGGATTCTCCTGCGGCGGTCGATTACCACAAAGAGCATGAGCGAGAATGTCAGGACCGCAGCATAAAAGACGATCCAGACGGATAACCCGGAGAAGATCCCGAACATGACCCATGCATTGCCACTGTCTGTCTTCATCGCCTCCATAAAATACACGAGTGCAATGGCACAGAAAAGAAGCATCATCGTATATGGCCGGGCATCCTGTGAGTAAAAGATATGGAACGGGGATACTGCAAGCAGGCCTGCGGCCAGGATCCCGACATCCCGGCTATGGAATTCCTTACCCATCAGGTATACCACCGGGATCGTCAGCGCACCGTAGAGCGCAGACGGAAGGCGTACGATAAATTCGCCGGTCCCGAAGAAGAGGACAATGTGCTGGACCCAGTAGAAGAGCGGCGGATGGAAGATGAACCCGTGGGCGATATAGGCCCAGATATCTGAGATGGAGAGGCCTGCAAGGAAGAGATCGACTGCCTCATCCATGGAGATTGAGGCATTCCCGAGATCGTGAAGGCGGAGGCAGAGCCCGGCAGCAGTGACCAGCACAAGGAGGAGCGTATAGTGATCGGCCAGAGCTGCCAGTACTGACCTTCCAGATTCTGCGGTTATTGTACGGATTTTATGGAGCATAATCTCACCTGGTGGTTATCCGGATTTCTGTTCATGTACCAGTCCGGACCCGGCAACGGGAGGAACGGTAGCTGCAGGCTTGAATCCCTTGGCAATGCCATGGATGGTCTTCTCCCAGTAGAACGGGTCGGTCAGGATCTGCAGCAACCCTTTCCATGCGCCAATGCTGATGAGGACCCAGTAGAGCGGGAAAATGAGGACATAGGGTATTTCACGGTACGCCTTTTCCTTGATACAAGCATTGACGTGAAGCCCGATATAGACCGCATTGCTGATGAACATATTCGTTATGCTGAAGACCGCGATCAGGATCCAGACGCTGAAATGCAGGAGTCCGGGGACGGTAAAGGTCAGGATCGTAATGAGCCACAGCAGGGGATTTAAGAGGGGCAGCAGCAGGTTTCCCCCGAAATTAATCTGGAAGAGGAAAAACTGTTTCCACCCGAGGTCCTCGAGGAGTTTTCCGGGTTTTCGCATGTGCACGAAATACGTCTGGATATATCCCTTGTTCCACCGCGAGCGCTGGCGGATCCAGTTCCAGAGATGGCCGTTTGCCTCCTCATAGGTATACGAGTCCATCATCCCGACCTTTAATTTCCGGCGTGCAATCCGGATACCAAGATCTGCATCCTCGGTGACGTTGTAGGGATCCCAACCGCCGAGCCCGATGAGCTGCTTTGTCCGGAAATGGTTGCTTGTCCCGCCGAGGGGTATCGGGCACCCGACATTGTCGAGGCCCTGCAGGTAGTAATCGAACCAGTAGGAGTATTCAGTCGTGAACCAGCGGGTGAGGAGGTTGTCATCGGGGTTATAGTAGTTCAGCCGGGCCTGGATGCAGGCATAATCGTTACCGATGCGGTTGTAGAGGATAACAGCCCGCTTGAGCTGGTCAGGGTTTGGGTCATCCTCGGCATCATAAATTACACAGAATTCCCCTTTTGCACGGTACAGCCCCTGGTTGCAGGCCCGGGGCTTGGTCCTGATATCTGCATCCGGGATAAGAACCGGGTCGAAGATCCTGAGGAATACGCGGTACTCCTCCAGGGTCATCGGGGGGATAATTGCCCGGGGGTTACCAAACAATCCCAGCCGTTCTGCTTCTGCTATCGTCTCGGCATCCACTTCCTCAAGCAGGAGCTTGACATCGAGCTTGTCTTTGGGGTAGTCGAGCTTGTTGATATTCTTCAGGAGATTGGGGAGGATCCTGGCTTCCTTATACAGGGGGATTAAAATGGTGTAGACCGGCAGGGTACTCTCATCAAGTGCCGCAATCTCATCATCGGTAACAACAAACTCGTTCTGGGGTCCGGAAAAGCCCCGCAGGGAGATGTAGAATTTCACCGGGTTGAAAATAAAGTAGAAGATATTGAGAACCGAAAATACGAGAACAAGTGCAAAAATCCCATCGACAATGAAGAGACCATAGATCAGGAAAAAGAAGATGAGGAATGCATTTCTCTGCCACGGGTAGAGCACCCGGTAGGCACTCTCGTCCGGGTCACGATCGAACAAACCCTTGAGTGCACGGTACTTATGGATCTCCCGGTAGCCGCAGTTGTTTGCGGCCTCGATGGCACGGATCGAGGCAATGTGGATCGAGACCTTGCGCTTGAACAGGATTTCAAATCGCTGGATAATTCGCCGGTTAAACGGATTGGCTGTTGCGATCTCCACCAATTCGGGTGTGACGTTCATTAAGAAGACCAGCTGGTCCCGGATGATCCCATAGGGAAGACCGGGCGCACGGTAACTCTGCGCCAGGAGCTGTTCGGTTCCTAGGTACGGGAGGCCAAGTTCACCGGCAAGGGTAAGGAAAAAATGGTCGTCAACATCAAACTTGTATTTCTGCAGGGAGAAGATGATATTCTCAAGAGTTATCTCGTCTGATTCGAGGATAGCGATACCGTCGAGATCTGCTTCTCTGAGGAGAGAGAGGACACGATTTTTTGAGAAAGGCTTCATGGACGGCAGGGCCTTTTAAAAGGTCCTTTTGATTCAGGTTCTGCCGGTATTTTCAAGCTCAAGCCGGGACAACCTGCTTTCGAGCCATTCTGACACTTTTTCATCATTGAGTTGAGAGGCCTCCTCTTGGGATTTGAGTTTTTGTTCAATGATGGCAACAAGATCTTTGTTGCTGACAGGTTTCACGATATACCCGTCTGCTCCGCGATTGACGGCATTGATCGCGGTCTCAAGTTCCGGATTTCCCGTAACCACGATTATGATCATATCGGGATTTGATACCCGCATCTTCTCCAGGAGATCCGTGCCCTGCATATCCGGGAGTCCGATATCAAGCAGGGCCAGATCGTGCGAAGCGGTCCGGATTTTTGCCAGCGCATCCCGGGCAGTCGTGGCAGTAGTCACGGAATATCCGTGAGAGCCGAGGACCGTAGAAAAAAGGGAGAGAATATACTCCTCATCATCTACAATCAGGATCTTCTTGGCAGCCATAATCGGAAAACAATATTTTTTTACCGTTCATCCTATATAAGAGAGGGTATAGTACCATTTAATTACCAACCCGTAAAGAAGATTATCAGGAAGAAATGGTAAAAATATCATGCCCGGAATGCGAGGCCAAAAAAGTTTACTTCGTTCTCAGGGGAAGACGAAATGTTCATGGTACACAATTGAATTCACCCTGCTCCGGCTTCCACTTTATCTTACAAAAGATCAGATCCTTATGAGAGGTGTAGAATCCGGGGAAGACGAAGATGCACAGGGGAACCGGGGGTCGTCAGCGGGCGGATAGTTATTATATTTCCCATGCAGTAATTCCGTTATGCAGATACCGGACTGTCATAAAAATTATCCGGCAACGACAGTTATCGCATCAAATCCTGTATCGTTCCTGAACTACGATATTGGGATATATATCCTGTTCCGGTTTGGTCTCATCCGGGTTATCGGGAATGTACTGTTCATCCTTCTCCTTGAGTTCCGGTTGCCGGGCGGCCACTGCATGGACTGTTACTATTACGGCAGGACCGGTGCATTCGGGAAAGGATATCTGAGCTCTCTGTTTTAAGAAGGGCAGGCCGGAGCAGTTCAGCAGGATGAAGATAACGTGGAAAGATATCGTCCCCGATTTCCTGATGTTCATCATCCCCGTACTCGCAGGCATCCTTCTCCTGCTCCGTGAGTTTGCCTGGATGATCCTCATTCTTATCATCGCCCTCATCCTCCCCGGTTTCATCGGGAATGCACTGCTGAAAGGAAAACTGGCCCGGGAAAATTAAAAAGATGTATTCGGGAACNNATCTTCCCGTCCCGCAGGGAAATGAGGTTATTTACTCCTTTTTCCATTTCCTGTACAGGTATATCAGCGCACCTGCAACCCCAAATATGATGACTGCAAGGGCAATGACCGGCAGGATCTGACTATCACCGGATACGGGCGTAAGGGTAGTCGAGAATCCGGTTACCTTTCCGGCATTAATCAGGACCGGTATGGTCATGTTATGGTAACCTTCCTTTTCGAGCAGGAGGGTGTGGGAACCTGCGGGAAGGTCCGGAACGGTGGCAGGGCTGGTTCCCCGCAGGACATTGTCAAGAAAGATCCTTGCACCGGCAGGGTCCGTGATCACCGAGAGCGTGCCGTTTCCGGGGACTCCGGTCACCGCGGTTGTTGTGGGGAGCGTCAGTATAGTGCTGGTTCCCTTACCATCAGACGACAGGTATCCCGGGGGGTTTACTTTGATTGCGTATATAGCACGGGGATAGGAATAGCTGCCTGTCTGAATACAATCTTTCCAGACGGTCTGGCTGATCGTGTAGTTACCGGGAGTGGAAAAGAAAAAAACCGGGTTTCTGTCGTTGCTGAAGGGAGTACTGTCTAACCAGTAGGTCCACGTTGTTATATTTTCCGGCGTATTTTGCGAACCATCGGTCACCTGCACCGCCAGCGGTGCAGATCCTTCCGTTACATTGGTCGTAAATGCCGGTTCCGGCAGGCTGCAGTATATAGACATACTGTTGACAGTCGTGTTGGAATATTTACTGCCGCACTCCGTGGTCACGGTTAACCTGATGTCGTACTGCCCGGCCCCGGAATAGGTATGTTCCGGGTTCTGCATAGTGCTGGTCCCCCCGTCCCCGAACTCCCAACTCCATGAGTCGATCGGCTGGCCGGGTGCGGAGGACGAGTTATCAAAACAATTAACCGGGTAGGGGGGGCCGTCAGGAATTTTCGCTGACGGATCTCCGGGAAAATTGCAAGTGAAACTGGCCTGAGGCTGCGACGCATGGGAACATGCCAGCAGAAGGGGCGGCACGGTCGCTGTTGGCGTCGGCGCATCAGCAGATACACACGGAATAAGAATCATACAAACGAGGAGCACCAGCAGGATAGCAGGGATGGTATGGCGAGAGGATCGTTGTATCATAGGGTCTCCGTTTATACGAGTGTCCTGCAATTGATTTTGTCATACCGGCATATAAAAATTCATGACCGGCGCAACCCGGCAGGAGACCGGCAAGGCCGGCCGCTGCAATCGCCGTGAGGGGAGGGAGCCGGACCGGTTCCCGGCGATCCGTGGTGGCGATCGGGATGCCGGGAATGGCCGGGCTCCGCGTTTTTTAAATCGGCATTGACCTGCACCACAGGGTTCCTGACAACCGTAACATTACGAGGAGAGAGAGGATATCCCGCGGGTTCCACGATTATGGTGCCGGACGGGACCGCGTTCAGGATGAGTGCAGCGTGATCCGCGGGAATCTGCACCACCAGCTTTCCATCGGGCGCAGCGGAAACCCCGCCCGGGCTGGGATCAACAGCGATGGATCCGCTGCCGGCGGGAGCGGGGACAATCCCCAATTTTGGCCTTAACGTTTCAGCAGGCAACCGGCAGTTATCCTCGCCGGATTTAATCCCCTTCTCCAGAATCGTCGCCTTTTCCAATCTCTGAAATTTTACCTTGTTCCTGCTTTCGGATCTCTTCATTTTTGCTTCGTACGGATACTTCCCGGCGAACAATAAGCAGTCCGGCAAGGGATCCAAGGATGATATTCAGGTAAAAGGTAACAAACCGCCAGAGCAGCACAAAAATTCCGAGCATCCCGGCAGGAACGATCAGGGCATATATGGATGATGTCGATATCTCGGTAATACCGGAAGATCCCGGGGTAAGCGGGATCATCATGACGATGGCGATGATGATCTGGAATAAAAATGAGAGGAGAATAGAGGGAGCGAGCCCGAGCCCCATCAGGATTACCGATGCAACCATAAATTCGGCTATCCAGAAGAGAGCGGTAACGCCTCCCCCGGCGAGAAGCCCCCACCATGACGGTCCGCCGAATTTTGAAAAGCTGTTAAAAAAGTTGTCTATCTCTTCATCTGCACCTTCACAGATACGGGATGAGGACCCCTGTGTATCTGATAATTTTCCGGCAATCCAGGTAATAAGGCGCATGATGAGGCGTTTCATTCTTTCGGGGTACCTGATGGCAAGGACGGGAATGAAGAGAACGCTGATCAAAAATATCCAAGCAACGGCAATCAGAATCTTCATCGAAATACTGAAAGTGCTCCAGATAGAGCTGGTCATTGTCATGATAACAATCCCAAAAAGGGTCAGGATAATACCGTCAAGGACCCGTTCCGTGATGACAACAGCGGATGCATCTCCCACCTTCACCCCGACACGATAGAGTTCATGTACCCTGACGGGTTCACCTCCTGCCTGGCCCGGGGTTATTGTCCCGGCAAGCAGGCCTGCCAGGACCATATTCACCGCATGGGCGAGCCGGACCCGGTAGCCAAGTGCCCGCGAGAGAACCTGGATTCTTACCCCCCAGAGAATGAGCGCGAGTGCCCGAAAACCGATAGCAAGGGCGAGGAAGCAGAGGTTGAATGCGAGGATATAACCAACCGTCTCTTTGGTAAAGGTCGTAGCAAATACCACTGCGATTACCGAGAGGCTGAACAGAATGGAGAGGGCAAAAAGAGTACGTGATGAGAATTTCAAGGATAATTTCTCCTGCCGGGTATTCTGTTCATAATCTTCACAACGATGCGGTATAACAACCTTGTATTTATTTAATGGTGAGACAGAATAATTATGGCTTTGAAGGTTTTTAAAGACAATAACTTCTCTTACCAGGTATCATGATTTCAGTAGTAATTCCTGCATATAACGAGGAAAAACGAATCGGAAGAAGTCTTTCTGCGCTGACCAGCCAGACGGTTCCCCGCGAGATGTACGAGATCATTGTCGTAGACGGTGGCTCGCAGGACCAGACCCGGGATATTGCAACTGATTATGCCGATAAGGTTTTTATTCAGAAGTCTCGCCGGGTAGCAGGAGCAAGAAATGACGGGTTTAACCGTTCCCGGTATGATCTGGTCGCCACAACGGATGCAGACAGTGTGGTTTCCCCGAACTGGGTGGAGAGTGTCATCAAATCATTTTCTGATCCTGAGGTAGTACTCTCATTCGGCCCGGTTACGTCTATCGATGAAACTCCCGGGAACAGGGGATATTCCCTCCTCTTCAACGGGCTTATGCGTTTTGGGGCAATGACACGGCTTTACTATTATACCCTCGGGTGCAATACCGCTTTCCGGAAACAGGCGCTCATGCAGGCGGGGATGTACCGGCTCCTTGATGCCGGAGATGACCTCGAAATTGCACTCCGGATGCGAAAGATGGGAAAAGTAAAATTCGCACCGGATATGAGAGTGGGGTTTGATTTCCGGCGGTATGATCAGTTCGGATTCTGGAAGACGATTTATGAGTGGTATTACATTGTCCTTCACGGAGGAATCTCTGATAAGTACGCCTATACGCATCGGGAGTATGAGAATCCAAATGAAAAGGTTTCAGATTCTCAGGAAATCACCCGGGGGGCGGATTGATTTTTTACCGGTTCCGGACAGGTAATGTGCGGTTTTTGCCCTTGCTTTTTCGATAAAAAAAGGGGTGTATATCCCGATTTCCACAATCCCGTACCGCGGAATCCGTGGTGCCCGTTCGTTATGAAGATACCGGGGGCTGCTCGGTCACCCGAAGAGGCTTAAACTCCCGGATTATCAGGTAGAGCAGGTCTGCAAAATACCCGAACATGGGCAGGATCCCCAGGATGGCCCAGACCGGTGCAAGCATCTTCTGTTCTTTTGCATCCCGGTAGATAAGGAATGCTACAATCAGCTGTACAAGCCAGATAACAATCATCAGGGCGAGCCCTGCGATTGGGTGTGGATGCATCATCATAAATGGTGGCATATGTACGCTATACGTTACATTATGGTATATTCTTTTAGTTACTGACAACGGGTGCCCGGGTCCCCGGCAAACTATCTCTCAGCAAATCGGGGGGTATGGACAGCCGGCCCCGTATCAGACCCATATTCCCTTTATGCTATCTCCGGAGTATATTTACATCGTCTTTTCTGCATGACATTTCCAACGGGCCGGTGAGACAGGAATATCTATTGCTGAATATTGTCAATACGAACCCTTGCATGCATACCGGTGACCAGGTTCTGCCACAGTACAGAGGACCTCCGGATGCCACACCGGGGAATTGCCCGACCGCGGGAGAGAATTCAACGGCCCGTCACGAAATAGAGGGGTGAAGACAGGATATGCCAGTACCTGAGAGGATTGGAGGATCTACGGGTAAGAGTGTGGCTCGCGATTCTCCGATCCTCTTCTCCGCCCGGCCGGAAGCAATGAGTTTCCTGTACCGGTACCTCCTGTCCTTCACTCCCGTGGTACTGGTAATTCTCTGCATGGGTATCCGGGGAATTCTGGACAGTCTTTTCCTTGCCGCTACGCACATGGTCCCGGCCCTGTCACCTGTCCCGGCAACCCATGCTTCGAATGTTTCCTCAGCAGCCATGACGCAATACCTGGGGTTGCTGAATACCGGCACGCCGGGTTTTGGCGAACTTGCTGCGATAACGATCCTCCTGGTCGCGCCGGTCGGCGTATTCCTGCTGGCAGCAGGTATCGGGGGCAGCTTCCGGCAGACCGAAGCATGGACCGGTCCTACCCTGACCCTCATCCTGAGCTCATGTGCCGCGTACGTCCTTGCCGGGAGTTACTCCTTCTCCATGACTTACCTCCTCCTGTTCCTGCAGTGGATCGCGTTCCTTGTCCAGCCGTTCAGTATCCTGGCCTCAGTACTGGTGCTCGGGAGAACGGAGAAATTCCGGCGATCGATAGAATATACGATTACTCCGGATTCGATCGTAATCCGTGGCGGTATCTTTAAGCATGTGGAACAGACCATCCCCCATCACCAGATCAGCAGGGTGATCTTAGAACAGGATCTCATCGGCTCCCGGTTCAACTACGGGACCGTCATCCCCCGGAGCACCACCTCCCGGCATGCAGCGATCTCGTTCTGGGGTATCGAGATATCCGGGCAGAAAGATCCTGCCGGTCCGGGGACCGGTTCTGAAGGCAGTATCGGGACATCCCGGGATCCGCTCGACTGCTTCTTCGGGATACCGGATCCGAAAACTGCCCAGCGGATTCTCGAAAAGATGATGTACCGTCCGGCCCCCGGGATAATTAAAGATTAACATCGGAGATTGTTACACCAGCATCTCCAGCCTCCGTTCCCGCGGAACAAAGTACACTGCCCGACGGTTCTGGTGCATCTCCGGGACTCTTTAAATCCCGGGCGGTGGTGATTCCGGCGGAGTCATTTTCTTTGAGTCGCGATAACGCACCAGAGCCCGTCGGGGAATTGTACCTATCGATACTCCTATCTGGTATCCGGTAAACAGGGCATACATGGAAGACAATGATGACTATGGCCATGACCATGCATTTACCTGCCCGCACTGCGGGCTCCGCTGGCGCACAACAGAGACCGGTCCGAAGCTGCATTGCAAGAAATGCAACCGGTGGTTCCCGAACCCATGGGCAGCGCCGGCCCCGGAGAAGCAGGATCGTTGATCGATGATTTAGTACAACCGATGGTAAGGGGAAATACCGGGCATTTTCAGCAGCTGTTTATAAAGTCCTGCAGATGTTCATTTGCGTCTTTTTTAACCGACCCTGCTAATCAGGGGACATGGTCCGCTGGCGGAGGAGAGAACTGTGGCTGGTGCAGGGTCCGGGCCTTGCAGCGCCGCCACGATCAAAGTACACCGCCCGACCCCCCTGACACCCTTCTGCCCATTTTTTCATAAAGTATCATCGTAAAACTGCACGGTTTTTTAATGCAGGCCCGAACCCGTGATGGGGGGTCGGGCGGTGTACTTTGGTAATATCATGACCCTGATGACCCGGATAAATCGATTACCGCTGGCAACCATTCCG
>PMKW01000200.1 GCA_003157895.1 Methanoregula sp.
GTACAAGGCTGAGCTGAAGCACATCGGTGATGACACGCAGAAGATCACCGGAACCGTTATCGATATCGAACACGACCCGGCACGCAATGCACCGATCGCGCTCGTCAAGCTCGAGAGCGGAGAAAAAGTCTACATGCTGGTCACCGAAGGACTCGGCATTGGCGAATCGATCCTCTGGGGCTCCGCAGGGGAAGTCAAGAACGGCAACACCCTTACCCTTGAAAATATCCCGACAGGAACTTACATCTGCAACATCGAAGCACGCCCGAACGACGGTGGCAAGTTTGTCCGCTCATCAGGAGTGCAGGCCGTTGTTGTTGACAAGTCTGAGGACCGTGTCGGCATCCGAATGCCCAGCGGCAAGACCAAGTGGTTCAACCACCGCTGCCGGGCAACCGTAGGAATTGTTGCCGGTGGCGGCCGTGTCGAGAAGCCGTTTGTGAAAGCAGGCAACAAGTACCACAAGATGGCAAACACCGCCTCAAACTGGCCCCGCGTCCGTGGTGTNNTGTGGCAGCACGCAGGACAGGTAAGAGCAGGAAGTGATGGGTATGGCAGCACCTAAAAAGACACAAAAGAGAATGCCAAGACGGCGTGAGGAGTTCACCTATCGCGGCTACAAGATCGACGAGCTCAAGGCGATGGGGATTTCCGAACTCCTTCCCCTTATGCCAGCCCGTCCCCGCCGCAAGATCGTTCGCGGGTTCTCCCGCGGTGAAGAGACATTACTCGCAAAGGTTCGTGAAGGCGACGAGAAGATCAGGACTCACCTGCGCGAGATGATCGTCATGCCGGTAATGGTTGGCAGGACAATCGAGATCTACAATGGCAAGGAGTTCGTGAAAGTCGAGTTCCAGCCGGAGTCGGTATTCCACTATCTCGGCGAGTTTGCACTGACAAGAAAGAGGGTTTCTCACGGGAGCGCCGGTATCGGTGCAACGAGAGGCAGCAAATACGTTCCGCTGAAGTGATGAATCATGGCAAGAACTGAATATTCACAGAAAGTCAAGGGTGACACTGTTGCAAAAGCAAAGGCCAACGAGCTGAACATGTCGCCCAAGCATTCGATCGAGATCGCCACCTTCATCCGGCACCAGCGCGTGAACGATGCAATCGCATACCTGAATGAAGTGGTCAAGCTGAAGAAGGCAATCCCGTTCAGGAAGTTCAACCGGAACGTTGCGCACAAGCGCGGTCTCCCCGGGAACTGGGATGCGGGAAGGTACCCGGTCAAGGCGTCAAAAGCATACATACGGATTCTCGAATCCGTCAAAAAGAATGCCGAGTACCTTGGTCTTGATATAGAGAACCTTGAGATCATCCACGTATCGGCAAACCGCGGCCGGGCACAGAAGGCGTTCTTCCCCCGTGCAATGGGACGTGCGACCCCCAAGGTCCGCGAATCCGTAAATGTTGAAGTCGTGGTCCGTGAGGTGGCATAAATGGCAGTCGAGAGAAAATTTATCACGGAAGGTGTCAGGAAAGCCCGTGTCGAGAAATACCTCTCCAAGGAACTGAAACGCGCAGGCTACGGAGGTATGGACATCGCCAGGACGCCGCTTGGGACCCAGGTCACCATCTTTGCCGAGAAACCCGGTATTGTGATTGGGAAGGGTGGCAAGCTGGTCCATCAGCTCACTCAGGACCTTGCCCAGAACTATGGTGTCGAATCACCCCAGATCGAGGTCCAGCAGGTTACCAATCCCAGCTTTAACGCCCAGATTATGGCTGAAAGACTGGCGAACGCCCTTGAGCGCGGCTGGTACTTCCGCAAGGCAGGGTCCAGCATTATGCGCCGCGTCATGGACTCCGGCGCACTCGGCTGCGAAGTTGTCATCGCCGGGAAACTGACCGGTGCACGTGCCCGTACCCAGAAGTTTACGGAAGGGTACATCAAGCACTGCGGTGAACCGAGCAACACAATCGTCGAGAAAGGCTATGCCGTTGCAATCAAGAAACTCGGTGTCATCGGTGTGCAGGTCAAGCTTGTCCCCGCCGGTGCAAAACTGCCCGACCACTTCCAGATCATCGAACAGGAGAAGAAACGCCCGTCAACAGATGCACACGTCATCCCTGTCGGGGATACCAACCCCGATGAACCGGCACTTCCTGACGAGACATTAGGGGAGGAACAGTAATGGCAATATTCAGGGCAAAGGATGTCAGGCAGCTCTCGGATATTGAACTGCAGGAACAGATGGGAAAACTCCGGATGGAGCTCGTCCAGCACTATGGGAAAGTCAGTGCCGGCGGCGCAACCGAGAATCCCGGTCATATCGGGGAACTCCGGAGAACCATTGCCCGTATGATGACCGAGCAGAACCGCAGGAGAACTGCATGATCTCTTCCCGGAACGTCCTGCGCCATGAACTGATTGGCCTCGACGTTCTGGTATCGGGAGCCACAAATCCGAAACAGAAAGGACTGTCCGGTCGCATCATCGATGAAACAAGAAACCTGCTGGTTATCGAGACCCCACGAGGAATAAAGCGCATCGCAAAGATGCACAGCACATTCCGGGTCTCCCTTCCCAGCAGGGAACTTGTCGAGATAGATGGATCCGTACTGGTTCTGGCTCCTGAAAAAAGGATCAGCCTGCACGAAAAGAAGAGGATACCATAATGGCACAAAACATTGGATTGAACGTCCAGGCTCCAAACGTGGAGTGTAAGGATGTTAATTGTCCGTTTCACGGCACTTTACCGGTGCGCGGCCAGGTGATCACCGGTAAAGTCGTGAGCGATCACATGATGGGAACGGTCGTAGTTGCACGGAATTACCTGCACTATGTCCGGAAATACAAGCGGTACGAGAAGCGCAGCTCGAAACTCCATGCCCACAACCCTCCCTGTATCGGGGCAAAGACCGGCGACATGGTGAAGATTGCTGAGTGCCGTCCGCTTTCGAAGAGCACGACCTTTGTCGTTGTGGAGGTGCAGAAGCCATGAAGGCAAAGCAGTCCAAGACGCCGAGGGCTCTTGCAACAGGAACAAGGCTTGTATGCGCCGATAACACCGGTGCCAGGACAGTACAGATAATCTCTGTTTTTGGCTACCATGGTGTCAGGCGCCGTCAACCCAAGCTGGGTCTCGGAGATCTCTGCACAGCGAGCGTCCAGAAGGGTACACCCGACATGCGCCGCAAGCTCGTGCGTGCTGTCGTCATCCGCGCGAAGAAGGAGATGCGCAGACCGAACGGTATACGGGTATCCTTTGAAGACAACGCGGTTGTTGTTGTTGATGAGAAGAACGAGCCGAAAGGAACCGAGATCAAGGGACCCGTTGCCCGCGAAGTGGCAGAGCGGTTCCCCAAGCTCGGGTCCATGGCAACGATCATCGTCTGAGGTGTGAAGTATGGTAAGACTGGAAAGTTCACAGCCAAGAAAACAGAGGAAGGCCCGGTACAACGCCCCTTCACACGTGAGCACGAAATATCTCAATGCACCCCTCTCTGAAGATCTCATCGGGCAGTACAAGAAAAAGACCCTGCGCGTGGTCAAGGGTGATACCGTTAAGGTAACCCGCGGAGACTTCGCCGGTGAAGAAGGACTTGTAGATGCAGTCGATACCAAGAACTCGAAAGTTGTTGTTCACGGTGTCTTCTCCACAAAGGCAGACGGGACTGAAGTTCCCCGGGCAGTCAGCGCGTCCAATGTCCAGATCACCAAGCTGAACCTTGCTGACAAGCGCCGCGAGGCAAAATTAGCGGAGGCTGAATAATGGGAGACCACTTAAAGCGACTGAATGCCCCGGACTCGTGGCATGTTGCAAAGAAGACCACGAAGTTCATCACGAAGACCGCGCCAGGCCCGCACAACGCAAACGCTATGCCGATCACGGTCTGGCTTCGTGACCACATGGGTCTGGCACGGAATTTAAAGGAGGTCAAGCAGATCCTCCACCAGAATGATGTCATCATCAACGGGAAAGCCTGCAGAGACCCCAAGATGGGTATCGGGATCTTCGACATCATCGCACTGCCGAAGATCAACAAGTATTACCGCATCCTCCGTGACAAGAACGGTCGACACGTGTCCATCCCTATCGATGCTGAAGCCGCAAAGACTCGGTTATGCAAGGTCATGAACAAGACAACAGTCGCCGGAGGGAAAGTCCAGCTGAACATGCGGGACGGTTCCAACCTGCTTGCCGACAACACGTATAAGCCCGGCGATTCGATCGTTCTCTCGCTCGAACCCGAAACCCGGTTCAATGTTATCGACCATTACCCGTTTGCCGTGGGCAACATGGCCATGATCATTGGCGGTAAGCACTCAGGCAAGGTTGCACGGATCCTTAATATTGTCAAAGTACCCGGCAGCGTTCCCAACAAGATCATTCTCAAGGACGAGGCAACCGATGCCACGTTCGACACCATCTCGCCTTATATCTACATGGTTGGTACAACGGCGCCGGCAATAGCAAAATGGGGGCATGAAGAGTGACGTCGATGCGTGATATCTATATCGACAAGGTTGTTGTCCACATGGGTGTTGGCGAGGCTGGCGACAAGCTCGTGAAAGGCGAAAACATCATAAAAGCGATCACCAAGCAGAAACCGATCCGGAGTATCGCCAAGAAGACACAGCCTGCGTTTTCCGTCAGGAAAGGCATGCCCATCGGTTGTAAGGTTACCCTCCGTGGCAAACCCGCCCGTGATTTCATTGCAACTGCGCTTAAGGTTGTTCAAAACACGATCTTTGAGAGCCAGTTTGACAAGAGCGGGAACTTNNGTGAATAAAACGGATGCGATAGCGTTCCTCAAGGAAAAGTACCAGGTCGAGGTGCGCTAATGGCAGGAGAAAGGAAGAAGATCTACGGTCGCGGTGCGAACGAATGCAAAATGTGCGGGCGCAAACAGGGGCTCGTACGCAGATATCATATCATGTTCTGCCGGCAGTGCTTCCGCGAATGGGCCCACAGGATGGGCTTCAAGAAGATGAGCTGAGGAGTGAGCACAATGACACGACTGAATACCATTGCAGATGGGATGTCTGCCATAAAAAATGCCGGTGACACCGGCAAGTCCGTGTGCGTCATCGAACCCGCAAGTAAGCTTCTCGGCGCAATGCTCCGCATCATGCAGGACGCCGGTTATATCGGCGGCTTCGAGTTCATCGATGACGGCAGGGGTGGCCAGCTCAGGGTCAATCTTACGGGCAAGATAAACCGCTGTGGTGCAATCACCCCGCGGTTCTCGGTACAGCTGGATGAGATGGAATACTGGGAGAAACAGTACCTGCCCGGCAAGAACTTCGGGCTTTTGATGCTTTCGACCTCGCGGGGAGTAATTTCCCACGAACAAGCGAGGAAAGAGGGCGTTGGCGGCGAACTGCTTGGGTACGTATACTAGAAGGTGCAAAAAAGATGGCAGCAGTAAGAAAAGTCAAGATCCCAAGTGGCGTGAAAGCCAGTCTGGACGGCATGCACCTTCGTGTGACCGGGCCCAAGGGCCAGCTCTCCCGCAACGTGCGGTTCCCCCAAGTCACCGTGACCTGCGACGGAAATGAGGTTGTTATTGCAACGGAATCCCGGCGCAAGGAGATTACGGCAATGGTCGGTACGCTTGAAGCACATACCAAGAATATGTTCCGCGGCGTTACCGAAGGCTACGAGTACCGCATGAAGGTAGTGTACAGCCATTTCCCTATCCAGCTCAAGCTCCAGGGAAGCAAGCTCGAGATAGCGAATTTCCTTGGCGAGAAGAAAGCACGCCATGCAAGGATTGAGCAGGGAGTTACGGCAAAGGTCGGAAATGACGAGGTCGTCCTGACCGGCATCGACCGCGAACTTGTCGGTACCTCCGCAGCGAACATCGAACATGCCACCCACATCCGC
>PMKW01000039.1:0-1384 GCA_003157895.1 Methanoregula sp.
GAAGGATCTCGGGCTCGTCCTGACCGGCATTGCAGACTCGAAGAGCGCGTTCATGGACCCTGCAGGGATTGATATCGCCCGGGTTCTTGCCGCAAAAAAGAAGAATGGTTTCTGCGGCGACCAGAACCTCACGGCCGAGGACGTGATAAAAAAAGCCGATTACGATGCGCTGATCGAGGTGACCCCCACCAATGCCCTCTCCGGTGAACCTGCCATCGGCTACATGAAAGCGGCCCTGAACCGCAAAAAGCACGTGGTCACCTCCAACAAGGGCCCGATCGCGCTTGCTGCAAAGGAACTCCTTGCCATGGCAAGGAAAAAAGGGGTTACGCTCCGGTACGAGGCAACCGTTGCCGGTGCCATCCCGGTGATGCATACGCTGGAAGACGGGCTGGCGGGAAACGAGATCCTGGCGCTGTACGGGGTGCTGAACGGGACCTGCAACTATATCCTCACCCGCATGGCAGCCGAGGGCCTCACCTACGAACAGGCGCTGATGGAAGCCCGGGAGATGGGGTACGCGGAGGCGGACCCCACCTACGATGTCCAGGGGATCGATGCCGCCATCAAGCTGGTCATTCTCGCCAACACGATCTGGGACAATGGCGTGAAACTCGCCGATGTGGACCGGACCGGCATCGACCTCTTAACCCCCGATGCCCTGCGGCTGGCCGATGAGGAGGGCTGCACGATCCGGCTGATCGCGGAGGCCAACCCGAAAAAGCACCTGCTCCGCGTATCGCCGCGGATCCTTGACAGGAACCACCCGCTGGTCTTTGAAGGCACGCTCAACGCCCTCACGCTCGAGACCGATATGGCAAAGGAGATCACCCTGATCGGCAGGGGTGCGGGGTCGATCGAGACGGCGAGTGCCATCATCGGCGACCTGCTCTATATCCGCGACCGCTATGTCGAGCGTGCTTGAACACCGGCGCACCTACCTGCGGCTGATGCGCCAGTTCACGCTCGACAAGGGTTACTTTACGGTTACGGAGATCCAGAAATCCACCGGTATTCCCCGGAGCACTGCGCAGGACTGGGTCAACCGCCTGCTTCGCGAGGGCTGCGTTATCCTGCGGGAAGAGAAACGGGGGCGGAGCGCTGCCCGGTACGCGGCGATCAGCGCCATGCCCGCGAGCACCTGCCGGCGGATCTTCACGACCGTTGATCACGACCGCGTGGCGATTTACCACGACTGCATGAGCGGGGCCACTGCCGCGTTCTGCGGCCACCACCACCGGCTGGCGGGAGGAGTCATCTCGGGTGTTGAACGCGACGGGACCCTGCTGCGGGAATCGGCAACGCTGGGCACCCGGGAGATCTCTGTCGGCTTATCCCCGCTCTCCGCGGTCGGCGTCTGCGGCGTTGAAAAGAGCGGGGATAC
>PMKW01000039.1:1445-3175 GCA_003157895.1 Methanoregula sp.
AGACGGCGGGGCAACCTTTGCCCTTGCCCTCGCCCTGCTCAGCCATCTCGGCCGATCGCCCGAAATCATCCCGATCAGCCACCATGTCGTGATGCTGAATCCGTCGGTCTTTGCAAAGACTGCCGGGAATTCGGCAAGCTTCATCGAGATTGCAGTTGAACCGGCATCTTTTTTGGGCCTCCTGCAAAAGACCACGCGCTTTGTTGCCGATGAATCGCTCTCCCACGAATGGGGGATCGCCATCCGGTCCGGCCTTTCCCTTCCGGAAGGCCTGCGGGAGTACGGGCAGATGGCACGGTCGCAGGTGGTATCCCGCCCGGTTGCGGAGGCCACCGCGGAACGGTTCGGGGTTGCGCTTGCCGGCGGCAACGGGGTCATCGGTGCGCTTGCCGCGGTTGCGCTTGCCGGCCTTTCGCACGAGGTGCTGCTGGACCCGGCGCGGGAAATCCGCTGAAAAAGATCTGATAATTTAAGAACCGGAATCCCGCCTGTCTTTTTTTAGCTATCCGCAATAAAAAAAGCCAAAAACCCTATATTGTTACCGGGCATTATATTACCATAAGAATTTGTGATTTGCCATGCCGATTCTTTCTGAAGCCCGGAACGAAAATAAAATGCTTAAACCGGACCGTGACCTTCCTCTTCGTGAAGGAGAATCAGTACTCATTGAGATCAGGCGACCGGTTTCTGATCAGATGTATGGCATCCTTTCCACAGACAAGAAAACTGCTGATATTGTGCTGGAAATGGATGGATGCGATTGAATCTTTCCCAGATCCCGGCGGGAACAAAGGTTTTCATTGATTCGAATATTTTCCTGTACGTGTTTTTCAGCCATCCGGTATTGGGAAAATCATGTTATTATTTCTTAAAAAGGATTGAATCTGGCGATATTTCCGGATTTGTGGACGAATTCGTGTTAAACGAAGTCTATCACAAACTGATGATTACCGGTATTGTGAACCCCATGAGGTAATTTCTCTTATTAAACGATCCCCCTCAATACTTGCTGAGCTGTCTCCAGTTTGGGAGGCATCTGACCTTCTGCAAAAGCTGAATCTTACCTGTATACCGGGCCCGTTTTTTCCTGATGCGTTCCAGATTTCCCGGGAATGGAACCTGCTTTCTACCGATGCAGTCCATGTTGCTGCTATGAGAAAAGAACAGATCTCCTTTATTGCAACAAACGATACCGATTTTACCCGGGTATCCTCGTTTCAGGTATACCGGCCTGCATCCCAGGATCTGCCGGGATAACGTTTCACCGGATAAAATCCTCCGCCACCAGCCGGCAGAGGCGGTTGCTCTCTGCAAGGTACCGGGGCGTGCCGGATGCAATCTTCTCCCGATCGTGTTTTTTCAGGCCGCGGCTCCATGCCCGGATCATTTCCCCGGTCATTTCGAGATGGAACTGCAGCCCGAGGCAGTTTTTAATTTTGAATCCCTGGTTCTTTACCCGGTCTCCGGTGCACACCAGCCTCCCGCCGTACGGGATATCAAACGTCTCGCCATGGAGCTGGAAGACGTAAAATTTCTCCGGGAAACCGGAAAAGACCCCCGGGCTTTCCGGCACGGTTGCAACCTCGTGCCAGCCGGTCTCGGTAACGAACCGGTACACCGGCGCCCCGGATGCGGATGCGATGAGCTGGGCGCCGAGGCAGATCCCGAGCACCTTCTGCCGGTTCTTTACGGATTTTTTTATGAGTTCTTTCTCTGCTTTCAGGTACGGG
>PMKW01000038.1 GCA_003157895.1 Methanoregula sp.
ATGAGCCTCCTGCGGGGGTATGCCGACGACATGATCCTGCAGGACTGGCTCTCGCAGAAGATCTGGCCGCTCGAAGCCCACCTGACCCCGTCCGATGTGTACCAGGGGACAAAACTTGCCTGCCTCGAGATGATAAGGAGCGGGACGGTTGCCTTCAATGATATGTACTTCATGATGGAGGAGGCAGCCCGGGCTGTGAGCGAGGCCGGAATCCGTGCAACGCTCTCCTATGGGTATATCGACCTCTTCAGCCCGGAGAAACGGGAAGCCGAGTGCAGGGCAACGGAGGACCTTGTCCGCACCATCCGCTCCCTGGACAACCCCCGGATCAACGCAGCGGTGGGTCCGCATGCGATCTACACGGTTTCTCCTGAAGGTCTCCGCTGGTGTGCTGAATTTGCCGCGGAGCAGAAGATCGGTATCCATATCCACCTCTCGGAAACCGAGAAGGAGGTGAACGACTGCATTGCCCGGCACGGGAAACGCCCGGCAGCATATCTAGACGACTGCGGGATCCTCACCCCTAAAACAGTTGCCGCCCACTGCTGCTGGCTCGATGAGGCCGAATGCACCCTCCTTTCGAAGCGTGGTGTTTCCGTATCGCACAACCCGTCAAGCAACATGAAGCTTGCCACGAACCGCGCCATGCCGTACCCGTGGCTGAAAGATGCCGGTGTCAATGTCTGTCTCGGCACCGACGGGTGCGCCTCGAACAACAACCTCGACATATTCGGGGAGGCAAAGACCGCAGCCCTGCTCCAGAAGTTTTCCTGGAACAACCCGACCATCCTGCCTGCGCACGAGGCGCTTGCCATGGCAACCGTGAACGGCGCAAAGGGACTCGGTCTTGCATCGGGAACGCTTGTTGCCGGTGCACCGGCCGATATCATCCTTGTCACTGCCCGTACTGCCTGCAACACTCCCCTGCACAATGCAACCTCCAACCTCGTGTACTCCTGCAACGGGGGAACTGTCGAGACCACCATCTGCGATGGCAGGGTGCTCATGCTCGAACGAGAGGTGCCGGGCGAAGAGCAGATCCTCGCTGAAGCGGGCAAGGCAGCACAGGAACTGGTCCGGCGGGCACAGTCCGCATAGGAAGTTCCCGATGCGGCCGGTACAGGGTTTTCCCGGAGGTATCCAGGTGCCGGCCTCTTCGGCCAGGACAACGGTCACTGCTTTCCGGACCGGTGTATGATTGCTATCGGGCCTATGGCAGGCCCGGCACCGTATTCCCCGGACACGTGAACGCAATCCAATATTCTTTAACTCTTTACGACAAACCGCTGGAGTATGTCGCATTCTGAAGCGTCCGGGTACCATGAACATCCGGCCTCCACGGCCCCCTGCAGGATCTGCACTTCTTCCATTGATCCCGAACACAAAGCCACCCGGTTCGGGATCTGCCACCATTGCATTTACAAGCTCCTTATCGCTGTATTTATTGTCATGATCGCAATTTCATACATTGTATGGTTCGGCGTGCTGTAACAGGACCCGTTCTTTTATTATTCCACTAAAAGAGTCCACAGGATAAAAACGCTCAGGTCCCCCAATGTTTTTCACACCGGCCCGGGCTGTTACCGGTACCGGAATTTCCTTAAGGAACTCCGGGCAAAGACGAAGAACAGGATACCTGCCACAAGACCGGCAGCAAGGCATACGATCCCGGTCATCCCGAAGTTTTGCCCGGCAACGGTGATCGGGATAAAGGGAACGGTCGAGATAACGGTATACATACACAAGGAGATAACAAGGACAACAAGGATCGCGGGCTGGAGCAGCTGAATCTCCAGCATCCTGAGTTCCTTACCCGAGAACGCTTTTTGTGTTTCTTCAAAGAAGCTCTCGTCGCTTTTTGCATCGTGCCCGGGGGTGTCAGGAATTGTGGTGCCGGGAACAACCGGTGGAGTATCGGTTTCCCGGAACTGGAAGCGGCACCGCGGACAGAAAATTGCGGTATCATTCACCTCATATGCACAGTCGGGACACTGCATACCGGGATATTTATCCGGGTCCTAATAAAGGGTAGTGGTTTGAGATAGATAGCAGGTTAACGGCGGATGGAGGGGCCCCCCGCAATCCCGGCCGGCAGAGTCTCCGTATTCTCCGTGGCAGGGATTCTTTAAAAGAAGAGCCAAAAAAGTGAATGAAAAAAATACCGCTATGCAGTCTCAATCTTGTCCGCCTCATGCAGATCGAGAACCTTGATCGACTCTTCCCGCATCTTGAACTTCATGATCTTGCCGGAGATGTTGATCGGGAAATCGTTCACGAACAGGATATACCGCGGGATCTTGTAGTGGGCGATCTTTCCCTTGCAGAAGTCTTTCACGTCCTGTTCGGTCATGATCTGGTCGGACTTCATCTTCACCCATGCGCAGAGTTCTTCGCCGTACTTGATGTCCGGGACGCCGACCACGTACACATCGGCGATCTTCTCGTGGTGGTGCAGATACTCCTCGATCTCCCGCGGGTAGATGTTCTCGCCGCCCCGTATTACCATGTCCTTGAGCCGGCCGACAATCTTGAAGTAGCCCTCTTCGTCCATCGTGGCGAGGTCGCCGGTATGGTTCCAGTGATCCTTGTCGAGCGTTGCGTGTGTTGCCGAGGGATTGTTGTAATAACACTTCATGACGCAGTAGCCGCGGGCACAGATCTCCCCGATCTCTCCAGTCGGGACGATCTTGCCGGTCTTGGGGTCGATGATCTTGAGCTCAGTGTGCGGGAAGGCCCGGCCGATCGTGGTAACCCTGCGCTCGACCGGGTCTTTCGTCGTGGTCATGGTAACACCGGGGCTCGTTTCGGTCTGGCCGTACACGATTACGATCTCGCTCATGTGCATCTTTGTGTTCACTTCCTTCATCACCTCGATTGGGCAGGGGGAACCGGCCATGATACCGGTGCGGAGGGTCCGCAGGTCATACTTGGCAAAGTTCGGGTGGGTGAGCTCGGCGATGAACATGGTCGGGACCCCATGGAGTGCTGTGCAGTGCTCTTTCTCGACGGTTTTTAAGACCTCCTCGGCATCGAAGGTCGGGGCAGGTAGCACCATGGTCGTGCCGTGGGTGACGCAGGCGAGGTTGGAGAGGACCATGCCGAAGCAGTGGTAGAACGGGACGGGGATGCAGAGCCGGTCCTTTTCCGTAAATCCCAT
>PMKW01000179.1 GCA_003157895.1 Methanoregula sp.
GCGGGGTTGCACTCCTTCTTTGCCTTGTCGTGCCGGCATCGGGCGATCTAACCCCGCTCTGGATGGAACCCGGCTCCGAGAGCGGTACGCTGTCGGGCGTGGTCATATCCGCGGATGGATCGACCATTCTCATAGGTGGTTCTCAGCTGATCTCCCTTACCCCCGAAGGAAGGAAGCGCTGGGCCGGCTGGTCAGGGACCTCCCTTGCTATCAGCAGCGAGGGGGATTATATCTTCGCTTCCACGGGCCGGGATATCCGTCTTATTTCAGGTGCAGGTTCCGTGATCTGGGATAAAACCACGGATATCGACATCACGGATTTATCCATAGTACCAAATGCATCCGTGATCGCAGCAGCCGGCGGTGGAAGGATAATGACCATGACGTTTTCGGGAGAAGCGATTGGATTGAACTCAACCATGACCGTCAACCATATCAGGATCATGCCAGCGGGAGACCGAATCATTATCACCACGAATAATAACGTCATGTTGTCGAATTTCACTCTCATACCGGATTGGTCAGATACGGGCTCGGAGCAGAATCTTATTGCAGTAGCTCCCGACGGGTCTTCCTTTGTGACCGCGACCGCCAGCCGTGTCCGGATGTACAGCGGAACCGGGAAACTTATCTGGGATAAAAAATTTGGCAACGGGAATGCAGAAGCCATTGCCTATTCGCGTGATGGTTCAATGATCGCTGTCGGAACGGATGACAACCACCTGCTCGTGCTGAACCGTCTGGGGACATCGCTCTGGTCAGCAACTGCCGAAAACTGGATCACCTGCGTCGCAATCTCCGATGACGGGAATATCATTGCCGCGGGCAGCCTGGACAAAAAGCTCTATGTCTATGACCGTTCCGGGACGTTACTAGGAACCTTTGCTACCCAGAGCCCGATCACGTTCAATTCCGTTGCTATTACCGGGGATGGATCCCTCATCGTTGTCGTTAACGGATTAGAAGCGTACGGGTTCTCGCGGTCGTCGTTCATGCCGGAAGAGACTCCGAATGAAACGATAACCGGGCCCTCTCCCGAAACGACAACGACACTCCTGCCTGCAACAATGACCCGGAAGGTTACTCCCAGAATAACGACACTTCCAACACCCTATCCCACTACGTCTGAAACCCCGGAGACAGGCCTGCCGCCGGCAGCCCCGCTGACGGCGCTCCTGCTCCTGGTTCTCTGCCGGTTGAGGAAAACCTGATACTTTTTTCCTTCTCCTCCCACAGGAATCTTTATCGCGGTTCCGGTCACCATCTCTCCTTGGGATTTTATGAATTACCTGAGTCTTGTGATTCTCTGCGGGCTCTTTATCGTAACCGGTCTGCCCGCACCGGTGACAGGTGCCGTAGACCCGCTCTGGACAGAGGCCGCTACGACCCATGGCGAGTTATCCTGCATCGTCATATCCGGTGACGGGTCGACCATCGTTGCCGGCGGCGACCAGTTGATCGCACTTACCCCTGACGGCCAGAAGCTCTGGACCGGCTGGTCCGGGGACAATCTTGCAATCAGCCGTGATGGGAATTATATTTTAACTTCGCAGGAGCAGACCGTCCGTATGATTTCCCGTTCCGGCACCCTGCTCTGGGATACATCGCTTGATGTTCCTGTCACGGACATGACCATGTTGCCGGATGCATCCCTCATCGCAGCCGGCGGCGGGAGCCAGGTGCGGCTCATCAGTGCATCGGGAGCCGCTCTCAGGCAGAATATTTCCATTCCCGTTAACCATATCCGGCTCTTCCCGGAAGGTGACCAGGTCGTCATTACCTCAAAAGACGGCATTCAGATATCGAATCTGACGCTCTTCTCGGAATGGTCGGACACGAATATGAGCCAGGACCTCGTTGAAGTTGCTGCTGACGGTTCCTCTTTTGTGAGCGTGACCAATAATCGTATCAGGCTGTACACCCGGGACAGGAGGCTGCAATGGGATCATGGTCTTTCGGGCGGTAATGCACTGGCGTTTGCCTACTCGCGGGACGGTTCAACGATTGTCGTCGGCAGGGATGATAACACCGTGCAGGCGCTGGACCGCAATGGTACCCTGCTCTGGACAGCACGTGCCACACACTGGATCACCAGCGTTGCGGTTTCCGATGACGGGAACACGATTGCCGCGGGCAGCATGGACAAGAACCTCTCTGTCTTTGACCGGGCCGGGACGAAACTGGGATCCTTTACTGCGAAAAACCCGATCAAAGCCCGTTCGGTTGCCGTGAGCGGAGACGGCTCGTTGATTGCAGCGGTAGACGCAGCTACGGTGTACGGCTTCTCCCGGTCGCAGTTTACACAGCCACTCACTACTGCAGTGACAACGACAGCAACCCCGGCTCCCGTGATAACGCCGGTCCCTTCCGCGACCGCCTTATCAGCATCTTCATCCCCCTCAATCCCTCCTGCCACAACCATACCGGAGGCAATACCTCTTTCTGTCCCGCTGGCCGGGCTTGCGATCCTCATCCTCATCCGTTCCCGGCATCCCTGAAACTTTTTTTAATGATTTTATGGGGATTCCCCTGCGGTTTTCAGCAGGTCTCAGGTCCTGCCGGCATAATAACAAATATCCCTGTTTAACCGCAATCAGTTGAATACGTATGCAAGGACCGGACACTGATGCACAGCTGGTAAAAAAAATCCTGCCCATCCAAAGAAGCGAGATCACCGAGCACCATATCTATACAAAGATTGCTGCAGCAACACCGGAACCCGGTAATCGCGATGTTCTGACCCGCATCGCAGCACAGGAGCTCGAGCACTATGGGATCTGGAAGCGCTATACGGGGCAGGATGTAGCGCCTGACTGGAAGCGCATCTGGTTCTATTGTCTGGTTGCCCGCATCTTCGGGATGACGTTTGCGATCAAACTTATGGAAGGAATGGAGCAGCATGCACAGTCCGTTGACCAGTCCTTGCCCGACCTCATCCCCGAGATGCCACAGATGCTGGCAAACGAGCAGGCGCATGAAAAGGATCTGATCGCGCTCATTGATGAAGAGCGGCTGAAATATATCGGTTCAGTCGTGCTGGGTTTAAATGACGCACTTATTGAATTTACCGGTACCCTGGCCGGGCTCACGTTTGCCCTCCAGAATACCCGGATTATTGCAATGGCCGGCCTTATCACCGGCGTTGCTGCTTCCCTCTCTATGGGAGCTTCCGAGTACCTGTCGCAGCGGTCGGATGGCCGGCAGACCGATCCTTTGAAGGCATCGCTCTACACAGGAGCTACCTATATCCTTACCGTCGTGCTGCTGATCCTGCCTTATCTCCTTCTCCAAAGCCTCTACGGTGCGCTTGCCCTGACCCTGGCAGGGGCGGTCCTTGTCATCCTGTTGTTCACGTTCTATATCTCGGTAGCAAAAGGTCTCCCGTTCTGGCGGAGGTTCGCTGAAATGGCCTGCATCTGCCTCGGGATAGCAGCGATCTCCTTTGTGATCGGTCTTGTCATCCGGGTCTTCCTGAATGTGAGTGTCTGAATTTTCCTTACTGCCAAAAAATTTTTTTGAGATCTATTTCTCCGGTCTTGCCACTGATGAGACCTGACTCATCCGAGAGCTTCGAAGATTATCAAACTTTTACTCCTTTAAAATAAGTGGAACGGTTAAAGAATTCGCGGCTGCTGCTGGGTAGCACAATGAAATGTCCCGTACCCTTCAACCAGCGCCCGGGCATCGATCCCTACAACCGTGCGGCCCGGGAAGATCTCCTGAATAATGCGGAGGGCTTCTGCATCGTGCGGGTCGGCAAAGACGGGAACGATCACCACCGTGTTGCCGATGTAGAAGTTCGAGTAGCTCGCCGGGTACCGCTCATCGCTGTCGGTGACTTTTGCCGGCATGGGAAGTCTGATGACCGTAAGCGGTTTTCCGTCCTGGTCGCTTGACTTCCGCAGGATCTCATAATTATCGTGCAGGGCCTTATAATTCGCATCGGAACTATCGGTCTCATAGGCGCATACGACCGTCGAAGGCCCGACAAAACGGGCGATATCGTCGATATGCCCGTCGGTATCGTCCCCGACAACCCCCTCGTTGAGCCAGATCACCTTTTCAACCCCCAGATAACTTTTAAGGTTATTCTCTATCTGGCCGGCGGATAACGCCGGGTTGCGGTTGGGGTTGAGGAGGCAGGCACGGGTTGTGAGAACCGTCCCCCGCCCGTTCACATCAATAGACCCGCCTTCCAGCACAATGCCCGGCTCAAACATCGGGAGACAGAGGCGCCTGTTCATGATATGAGGCATCTTCCCGTCCGCTATCTGGTTCTCGTACTTGTTACCCCAGGCATTGAAATTCCACCGGACAATGGCAGTCTTTTTTTGGACGCGGTTGACCACAAACGTCGGGCCATAATCCCTCATCCAGATATCGGTGTATTCACTGGTATGCAGGACGATTCGCGAGAGGTCGACGTCCATCTCGCGGAGCCGGGCCCTCACTTTACGGTGGATGACTGCCGTAGGTACGAAAAGTTCGATCCGCTCCGATACATGGACTGCCCGGATAAAGGCATAATAGGCATTTTCCACATCGGCAATATGGGGGAAGGTTGTCTGGTTATGGGGCCACGAGAGCCAGACCGCTTCGTGGGGTTCCCACTCGGCCGGCATATGGAATCCCCGGTTCTGCGGGGTATCCCCCCCGCGAAGGGCCGGAAAAGCGCCGGATTCTCCGGGGAACGGAACGGAAATTTTCCCGTACGTGTCCGGCCTGCGGTTCCGGATGAACCCCCAGGATTCCCGGACGTCGTGATTCATGGAGAGATCCACCGCGCTTAAGAGTATCTCCTCCCGGTCACCGGCCTTTGCGAGGATTTTACCGAACGCATCACAGACAAAGGACCCGCCAAAGAAAGAACAGGCCTCTTCCTGCCCGACACGGTTTACGGCGGCAATGTGTACACTGTTTGCGACGGCATGGCTCCGCTGGATCAGTTCCCATGCGTCCTGCCAGGCTCCTTCAGGAGGTATGTCGCTTGTGGGATGCCCGATGGCGGTCGGGTAGATGATGATCTCTGCACCTTCAAGGGCAACGCAACGTGCGGCTTCAGGGAACCACTGGTCGTAACAGATGAGGACTCCGATGCAGCCGAACCGCGTGGAAACGACCTGATAGGAATTCCCGGGATAGAAATACCCTTTCTCAAAAAAACCCGGGTCCTGCGGGATATGGACTTTATGATAAGGGGGGTTCGTTGTGCCATCCGTGTTGATGACAACCGCCGAATTGTAATAGTTCCCGTCCGGCGCCTTCTCATACAACGGGACGATGATGACAACCTGGTGTTCCTTTGCAATCCTTGAGAAAAAATGGGTGGACTCGCCCGGGACGGTCTCAGCACAAGGGAATGCATTGGTACCGATATGCTGGGGAAAATAACGGGTCCGGTAGAGTTCGGGAAGGCAGATAATGTCTGCACCGGCTTTTACTGCCTCCTCTACCCTGGCCAGGGCTTTTTTGAGCATCGCCTCCCGGTCATCCTCCACCCTCATCTGGATAAGACCGATCGTGACCTTCCCGTTCTGCATATATCTCGATCCTAGGAGTTATTTTTCTTCGGATATCATGCTATCTCTCTGGTGTTACGAACAGGGAACATCAGGTACCGGTGAGTGGAGAAGAACATGGCGAAGGAGTGTTCTCCTGCCAATCTGAACCAAGGCACTACGGCCGGTGAACCATATCAAATACCCGGCGGCTTATCCCGGGTGCAATGTTCCCGCAGGGAGCAGAATACCTGACTGTGAGTCCTTTTCCTTCATACGCAGCGATAAGAGCGGGGATCTGTTCTTTTGCCTTGAAGGTATAGAAGTGGACCATGCCCCCCTCTGCAAGAAGCGGCAGGAAGGTTTCAAGCGCATGATCCATCCCATAGGGTGTCGGGATGATAATCCGGTTAAATTCCTTGTAGGGGAAGTGTTCTGTGTCGAATGCATCACCCAAAAAGAGATGGCAGTTCCCGGTAACATGGTTGAGATCCGCATTTTTTTGGAGGTACCGGAACGCATCGGGATTATTTTCCATGGCATACACCACGGCACCCTGTGCCGCGGCAGGGATGACAAACGGCCCGGCTCCTGCAAAGGGGATATATACCCGTTCACCCGATCCGACCTGGCCGGTCACCCGCTTCCGTTCCTGTGCCATCCGGGTTGAAAAGAATGCCCTGCCGACATCAAGACGGTAAGAGAACCCGGACTCGCGGTGCACCGTGACCGTTCTCTCCCCCATCAGGACTTCGTACCGGGCCGTGCGTGAACTGCCGGCGACCTTCTCTTTCTTGTTGAGGATGGTTGTGATGTTTTTCCGGCGGGAGACGATGGCCTGTGCGATAGTCTGTTTCCAGGGTTCCAGTCTTTCAGGAAGGGCGAGGACCGCGATATCACCGATCACCTCGAAATGATCGGACACGTATGGCAGGACATCCGCCGGCAGTATCCCCGCAAGCTGGTCTCTTAAGCCCATAGCTACCGGATACATACGCCGGTTCCTCATATTAACAGGTTCCTGCACTGATCTGTACCGGGCGCCTGATGCTGTCAGGCGATCACCCATATCTTAATGAGCCGGCACTTCCTGTTTCTTCATTATGGAGCAGGTAAGAGGAGTTGAGCGGGTGCTAACGGCATATGCAACGGTAGAAGGGGCCGGCGTCAGGCTGCACCGGGCATTCGGGTATTACGAGGTGCCCCAATTCGATCCATTCCTTATGCTCGATGACTTCCGCTCAAAGAAGCCGGAGGATTACCTGGCCGGTTTTCCCTGGCATCCCCACCGGGGCATAGAGACCGTTACCTACATCCTTGAGGGGTTCGTGGATCATGAAGACAGCCTGGGAAATACCGGCAGCATCGGCGCCGGCGATGTCCAGTGGATGACGGCGGGTTCCGGCATCATACACCAGGAAATGCCGGGGCCGGTCAATGACCATATGGGTGGGTTCCAGCTCTGGGTCAATCTCCCCCGGTCCAGCAAAATGATGGATCCCCGGTACCAGGAAATAAAAGGCAAGGCAATCCCGGTTCTTAAACCCCGCAGGGATATCAGCATCCGCGTTATCTCCGGGAGGGTGAACAAGACCAGCGGGCCGGTGCGGGATATTGTGGCAGACCCGGAATTTCTTGATATATCCCTTGGCCCTGATACGGTTTTCACGCACCCGGTACAACCCGGTTACACCGCGATTGCCTATGTTATCGGTGGCGAAGGGACGTTTGATGAAAAGGAAGGACACCGTATGGGCAACCAGGACCTTATCCTGTTCGGTGACGGCTCCTCCTTCTGGGTCCGGTCATCGGGTTCCGGGATGCGTTTCATTTTTTTATCCGCAAAACCCATCGGAGAACCGGTTGCATGGCGGGGCCCCATTGTCATGAACACCCGCGAGGAACTGCGTCTTGCCTACAAGGAATATGCTGACGGGACATTTATCAGAAAGAAGGCCTGATCCTGTTGGTAACGGTACAGGATGCCATCCCGCACTTTCCTCCCAGGAAAAAGGAGATCTTTTTCTCTGCTGCAGCCACGTCCTATCGCCAGATAACCTCGGTGTCCGAGTACCGGTTTGATGATATCCGGTCTGCAGACCGGGTCCTTGACATCGGTGCCAATGTCGGCGGGTTCTGTATCCGTGCCGCGAGAATGGGCGGTCAGGTAACCGCGGTGGAACCGGTTACCATGCCGCCGCTCCTTGAAAATATCCGCGCAAA
>PMKW01000032.1 GCA_003157895.1 Methanoregula sp.
ATATAAAAGGTTTCCGTCGAAAGCCCGTCGATATCCGGATTTTTACCACTTATTTAAGGTTTTTTTGGTCATTGTGCCACACTATTCACTCCGATTAAAAACCCTAATACTATGTCCCGTTTGTCAATATTCCCACGTTATTCTGGCTGAATGCGTGGGGGAGCGGTTTGGTGCACCGGATGTGTAAGCGCAGTCCGCGGGGAGTATTTTTAAGGAATTTGCCGGGGGTGCGGCAGGATCACCCCAGATTCTTGACTGGCTGTATACTGAATGGGACAGTGCGGGTGAGGGAAAGAGGCATAGTTAGCCGTCCGGGCTGAACACGAGGGGGAACGTCCCCTATTGGGGGACTCATTCTTGCAGGCTTAGGGTTACTTCAAATTGTTCGCCGGACTCAAGTCCGTCATCAGAATCCGCGGTACGGCGGGATTGTGTTGAATTTATTGGAGATTGCCCCCTTCAGGCAGACAAGTGTGGCTGACTTAGTCCTTGAAGTAATCTTATAATCTGCGTCGTGGTTCCATTGCACCTATACCCGGTTCATATCGGTTGCTTCTGTGTTAACAGTGAAAAGCAATATAACCAACCGGACAACCCCTTGCCTGCCAAGATCTTCCTGCAGGATTCCCTATGAGCGTGGTTCCGGAGGTCCTGTTTACCAAAAGAAAACCCTATACGTTCCGACATGCTGGAGGTTATCCCCGAATTCTTACATGCTCCCCGCTACGAGACCCTCGGGAAATGTCCGTAACACAATCAGGGAGATCTCCCACTTAGATACACTTGAAGGATGACGGTAATACTGAAAAATACAGCGAGAAAATACCAAGTCCAAAGTCGGTCAACCCGTTATCAGCCGGGTGCCGGCGCCGGATCATACCGGCTCCCTGCGGTCGACAAGCCGTTTCGGACGCCCTTTCAGGGAATGGAGTTCGAGTCCTCCCGGTCCCGTGAAGTTGAGGAGAATTTTCAAGTTACCGTCATGGTACTGATCGGCAAGGCCGAGCTTGTTCTTCAGGAAGCGCCCGGTAAGTTGATCCTCCACGAGCCTCCGGTCGCACCGGTCGGGATTCAGACATTCCACGCTGATACGGAGGATCACTTGATCTGGTGTTTCTCCTTCGTAAATGAATGCCTCGTATTCCCCGGTGAGGTACTCCATGTTTTCAGATTGGAAAACTCCCGCTTCGATATCTATCCGGTTCAGGGAACTTCCGAAAATCCAAGCGGTTTCTGCCTCCCGCTGTGGATTATAGATCCTCATATGCGTCCTTCCGCATCCGCAACGTTCCCGGGAAATAACAAGCGTTGTATCCTCAGTATCGTAGTTGAGGAGAAGCATCCCGCTCTTTCCGCCAACCGGAAGAAGGGTGGTAAGTACGCCCCTGCCACACTCTCCGTCATTCACAAATCCCTGCATCCGGGGATCATATACATCCAGATGTACAAGATCCTCAGGTACATGCAATCCATTAAGCTCCGTACATTCACCACACATCGTACCCTCAGTACTGCCATAGGTGTTATACACGGGACAGCTCCACTGGTCTGCAAGATACTTTCGGGATTCATCGGCAAAACTCTCCCCTCCTACCACCAGTTTGTCAATGGCGATATCTTCAGGTTTTACCCCCTCTGCTTTCAGGCGTCGTACAAGCCGGAGGAGCTTGAAAACGCTCCCTACGATGGAAGTGGGCCGGTAATTTCTGAGGATCCGGGAATCAAAGGAGCACTTACCGATTGGAATAATTCCCATCCCGATCCGCTGTGCGGCAATCGTCATCGTATTTGCGCCAACATTCATTCCGTAGGAGGCACAGACTACGATCCGATCTTTGCTGGTGAAGCCCTGCGAAACAAAACTACGGCAGTACTTCTCCGCATACCGTTTCCAGTCATCCCATGTCAGGAAAAAGCCTTTGGGCGTCCCGCTCGTTCCACTCGTCTCCTGGATCGAGAAAACATTGGACCAGTCCGTTGAGAGGAACTCGAATTCGGTTGTGGCAGGCGGCTGGTGTTCCCGTATTGTTTTACCTGAAATAAGGGGAAGGCCGAGCAGGTCCTCATGGACGCGGATCTCTTTTGGATCAATCCTATTTTCCTGGAACCAATGGCGATAAAAAGGGGAGTGATTTGCTGCGTACTGTACCGTGTACCTGACCCGTTCATCGATAAGGGCATCGAGATCGTTACGTACCATGGTCTCAATATCTGGAGAGAAGCAGGTTCCTGACGGCATACCAGAGAATTACCGAGGAATTGTTTATAGATTACTACGTGTCCACCGGGATCTGTACTTCTTCCTGCTGACGATGACTGATAAAGCCCCTGCAGCAGCTGCAATTATTATCGTCTGTGAAACCCTATAAGTACAGGTATTTCCATGTACTTCCACCTCATCCTCACCGATAACTGTAACCTTTGCTGCAGCTACTGCCGGGCAAAGGCCTTCGAGAATCTCGTGGAGGATGAGGGAGAGTGTTCCCTAATCATTGACGAGAGCCTGCCCGTTGAACTGGACTATGACCTGAATGTGCTGTATGATTTTCTGATAAAAGATCCCTCCCCCACACTTACATTCTATGGGGGGGAGCCCCTCCTCCGCGCAGACCTGATCGAGAAGATCGTCCGGGAGGCACCGGTACGGCGGTTCATGATGCAGACCAACGGAATTCTGCTGGACCGGCTCCCCGCGGAGATTGTCAACCGGTTTGTTACCATCCTTGTCTCCCTTGATGGCAGACGGGAACTTACCGATGCAAACAGGGGTGCCGGCGTCTATAACCGGGTAATGGAAAATATCCGGAAAATCCGTGCACAAGGGTATACCGGGGAACTGATCGCCCGCTTGACAGTAACGGAGAGAACAGATATTGTCGAAGCGGTTCACTACCTTGCATCCAACTCGGATTACTCTTTCTCCTCCATCCACTGGCAGGTTGACGCAAATTTTACAGGTGATTTTCCTCTTCGCAGGTTCGGGGAGTGGGCGCATGATTCCTATAATCCGGGTATACGGATGCTTGTTAATGACTGGGTAGACCAGATGAAATCAGTGGGAAAAGTACTGCGATGGTACCCGTTTCTGGATCCGATGGAGGATCTACTGAGGGGAAGGGAGAGCCGGCTCCGGTGCGGGTCCGGGTATGCCAATTATAGTATCATGACGGACGGAAGCATCGGGCCCTGCCCGGTCATGATCGGCATGAGCCAATACTATGTCGGGCATATCTCCCGGTCGCATCCGCTGGAGCTAGATCCTGTCCCTGTCCGCGGTGAATGTACTGACTGTAGGATCCGGACGTTCTGCGGGGGCCGTTGTCTCTACTCAAACATAACGCAGCCATGGGGGATTGCTGAACGCAGGCTTGTCTGTGGTACTGTAAAGAATCTCCGCAATGCACTTATTACAGCACTCCCACGCGTCCGGACACTCATAGACCAAGGTATCATCACACCGGGGGATTTCGCGCACGAGAAGTTCAATGGCTGCGAGATCATACCCTAGAAATGCTGGGGATTATCCGACGATAATCTGCTATATTCAGGGAGATGTATTTATACTGAACCGTTAATTGTATATATGCAGATTAAAACTGCATGAGTAATACAATGGAAAGAAAGAGTTTTGGTGGCCCGAGAAACTTCGGTCCCAGAGAAATGACAAAAACAGTCTGCTCAGACTGTGGCAAAGAGTGCGAAGTCCCCTTCAAACCAACTGAAGGGAGGCCGGTCTACTGTAGGGACTGCCTGCCCAAGCACCGGAAACCCCGGTTCTAATCTCATAATTTTTCTTCTTTTTCAGGTTTCTTCCGGTACAATTTTTTCCGATTCCCGTGAGGTTTATTCAGGCATAAACTCAAAATACCGGTCTGCTAATACTTCCGGCATGGCTGGATCATGGAAAGAGGCACGGGAATGCGCAGTCAGGGAGGGACTCCCCCAAGTTTATCACGACTGCGATGACCAGATATTCGGAGCGTGCGGGCAAGGGGAGCAACAGGGCACGTTCAAAGGCGGGATTTTTATTGAACACCGCTGTATCTGTATGCCGGCAAACCTGAGTGCAGAAGAACTCGATGCCAAGGAAAGGAAATTTCTTGAGGAAAACCCGGGCTGGTAACTCCGGTTGTCAACATAATTATTTCTTTTTTATTTCCTGACGGAACCGGTGAATAATATCGTAGAGCATCATGCGGAATTCCGCACCGATCTCCTCCCACGATTTGGAGTCCAATTCCGGTTGCTCCGTTTCTTCAAAGGATTCCTGATGAATAACCTTTGCACCGTTCTCGGCGTCCAGATTCGGTTGCCACCAGAGTCGACGCATGATCTCAAAGTATCCGGTAGCAAGAACAATAAGAAATACGAGCGGCACAACAAGGAATGCAAGCACCCAGAAGAATTGGTAAAGATTGGTTTTAAAGTATTGATCTATCCACTGGAAGACACTGAGAATAAACGCGATGCAGAAAACGCTGCCAAATGCTCTGATGATCGGTGCAGGTAGGTTGAGCGGGAACGGGAACGCCCCGAAGAGGTCTGCAACAAGCAGGATGACTCCGATAAGAATCAGTAGCCAGAAATTTTCATTGATGAAATTCACACCCGAATGATAGACCGGGCTTGCTACATAGTATGTCAAGATATTGGCAAGGACCACAACGATAAGGAAACAGATGATCCCTATCATCCGCGATACAAACACCCAGCCCAATGATCTGTTCCGGTACCGGTCCATAGTCCTGCCTCAAAAATGCTATACAGGATTTGACGGTCGTGTTAAATAGCCTTCTTTTATCCCATTCAAGCACAACCTGTAAAATCCCACCGCATAATCATCTTTACAGGTTAATTACAAACGATACTAGCTCTCCGTCCTCTACCAGCAGGCAAGTATACCTATTCTGACGGGGGATGATAGGGATCCATCTCGCATCAAGGGGACAACTCCTCGTTGTCATTATAGCAAATCTGATTAGTGGCTTAATCCTTTCTGGGGGAAGCAATTCATTTTTTATTTCCCCGTCGCTTGCTGCACAAGGGGAAGTAAAAAGAAAATAGGGTAAAGTGCTTATAAAACCCCAAAACTAAATTTTGCAATACGAAGTGAAAATAATTATATAAAAATGAACTAAAATAGAGAGAGAAAAAGTGCATAGTTTATATTA
>PMKW01000148.1 GCA_003157895.1 Methanoregula sp.
CTACCCCTGATCTACGAGCCCGCGGCTGCTGGTTGCGGCATACTATTTCTCAGCGGATTCCATATAGTTGTTACTGATCAGGTTTCCGCAAGGCAGATGAAGGACGAAAAACAAACATTTCCTGAACCATTATGCCAAAGCTGATCATTGAACCGAAGAAGGCAAAGGACGGGCAGATCGAGTTCATCGTGAACTATCACGATCCCAAGAGCGACAACTCGTTCACCATCACGACCACAAACGATCTGAACGAAGCAGTAGACAAGCTGAAATCCACGCTCATGAGTGAAGTTGAACTGATGCAGCAGAAGAAGTGATACCCGCGGGCATGGGCTGATGGCTGCTGATTTTTAAGTAGTCCCGCCGGCTACTGTCGCTGTTCCGGAGATAATCCATCCTTTCATCAGGCACCGTGTGAGGGCTCTCCTTATCCCGAGGCGTATAACCGCGTAGCTGGACGCATTGAGGGTATGCCTGATTTTTTGAAAAATTTGCTCTGTAAAAATCATTTGATAGTAATTATGACGCTCTCGGGAACACTTTCCCTGCTATGGCATCCCCCTATTGCGATTGTGCCGTATTACCTGTACGCAGTCGTAGAGAAATTTCCAGTTTAGGTAATGCCAAGGCATCGCAATGCGTCCCCGCCCCCCATGAGGCAGGGTTGGCGCAAGGGGGGCGATTATCACGTGAAAAGAGGATTTCTCCAGAGCAGAAAAATTTTTAAAAAATACGATTCGTGCAATATTTATCTCACTTTTCAGGTGCCGGATATAGGTGAAGATCGAAATGGCGGCTGATAAATCCGTTTTTCCATGCAGCAGGATACGGCCTTGGGATCCGATAGGAAAAACCCGTACCGGTATTCAAGTATTGATGGTTGTCAGCAAACCTTTGTATGAACAATCATGGCAGAAAAAAAGATATGGACCCGGCGGGATTTGAACCCGCGGCCTCTACGTTGCGAACGTAGCGATCTACCCCTGATCTACGAGCCCGTTTTGTGGATAATAGAATCTGACCCGATCGAATATAGTTGTTGGTGTCGATCGCCGTGCGAAAAAAAAGTCAGAGAATGATCTCGATATCGAGCTTCTCTGCAAGTTCCTTATACCGGTTCCGGATGGTTACTTCGGTGACACCCGCCACTTCGGCAACCTCTCGCTGGGTGCGGCGCTCGCCGCCGAGGATGGAGGAGATGTAGATAGCTGCTGCGGCAACACCGGTGGGGCCCCTGCCGCTCGTCAGTTCCCGCTCGCCGGCCTGCCGGAGGATCTCAACGGCGCGGCTCTGCACCTCTCCCTTGAGGGTAAGACCCGAGCAGAAGCGGGGCACGTAATCGATCGGGGACGTCGGGAGGAGCTTTAAGCCCAGTTCGCGGGAGATAAACCGGTAGGTCCTGCCGATCTCTTTTCTCGAGACACGGGACACTTCTGCGATTTCATCGAGCGTACGGGGCACGCTGCACTGGCGGCAGGCTGCATAGAGCGCCGCTGCTGCAACACCCTCGATACTCCGGCCACGGATGAGGTTCTTATCGACTGCGTCACGGTACACCACCGCTGCTGTTTCACGAACGTTCCGGGGAAGCCCCAGTGCAGAGGCCATCCGGTCCAGTTCCGAGAGAGCGAACGCAAGGTTCCGCTCGGTCGCGTTGCTGACCCGGATGCGGCGCTGCCACTTGCGGAGACGATAGAGCTGGGCACGGTTCTTGGAGGAGATTGCCCTGCCGTACGAGTCCCGGTTGCGCCAGTCGATCATGGTCGAAAGGCCTTTGTCATGGATGGTAAAGGTCATCGGTGCACCGACCCGTGACCGCTTCATCCGCTGGTCATGGTCGAACGCACGCCATTCGGGGCCGCGGTCAATGAAGTCGTCATCGATGACAAGCCCGCAGCTCTGGCAGACCAGTTCTGCACGCTCGTAGTCGTGGACAAGCTGCCGGCCGCCGCACTCCGGACAAACGGTCTCCGTATGGTTCTCGGCTTTCTTCTCGTGTTCTTTCTGCTTTATTCGTGTCTTGAGTGCTTCGCGCTCAGACTGGAGGACTTTTAACTTCTCAACTTCCTGCATTCATATTCACCAAACTGGTAAGGTACATTGTTCTGATTGCGGGGACCGGTCTGTTCCGAATTTGGGTGTTTATCGTGCGAAGAGCTTCTCATCAGGCTTGATGGAACATTTTTCGCGACAGAGGACTGCCGCATAGGGCGCTTTCACATTGCCGAAAAGATCCAGGATCTTCCCGACCGGCTTCATTCTCCTGTCAGTCACTTCGCTGTATAATGGCGGGAGTTGGGCGGCGTCACACTGGATGATGAGCATCCGGTTACCAATGGTGCTCATCGCTCGACCAACAATCTTCATGCAACAACTCCGGAACTATGATTAATGCTGAATTAATTTAGTAATCTATATATATAAGTCACAGCAGTATTTAAACATTGCGTGAAAGTATAAATAGAAAATTTAGGAAAAAAGGAATCGGTCGATATTTAAAGATATAACCTGTCTGCATTCCGCGTCGGTCAGTCCGGCCCCTTTGGCAACAATAAATTTCGCGCGCTCGTCCAGAAGATCACCTGGTGCGTGTGCATCTGAATCGACAACCAGCTGGCATGCGGCTTCGCGGGCTATCCGGGCAACATGGCCATTTGTCCGGTTATGGCCCCCGCGGGACGTGAGCTCGAGTGCGATGCCGTTTTTTGCTGCCAGCAGCGCATCCTTGATCGTGATCAGCCCCGGGTGGGCGAGCACGTCTACATCTTTGCATCTGCAGGCTACATGGTTGGTGCCGGCAGCGACCGGCTCGACCGTTGTTTCTCCATGGACCACCACGATGTCTGCCCCTGCCTCTTTTGCCTGCCGGGCAAGATCGGCGATCTGTACTGGCGGGACATGGGTTATCTCCACACCGCAGAGCAGCCTGATACCGAACAGCCGGGCGGATTCCTGTACGAGCTTCAGGGTTGCGATGACCGGCACGGCATTCGAAGTATCGACATGGTCAGTAATGGCAACGGTCGAATAGCCCAGCACCGCCATCCTGCGGACCAGTTCAATCGGGAGCATCTCCCCATCGGAGAGGATGGAATGGGTGTGCAGGTCGTACAGGCCGCTCATTTGCGGACCTCCAGCTTCTGTGCCACCTTTTTGATGAGTGCTTCCTTTCCTTCCGTCCACTCAGCAACAATCCTCCCTTCCTTCCGGGCGCAGTGCGCAGGGTGGTGGTGGTCCTCCACGCGGTACTTCACACCGGCACGTTTCAGTGCGCGCTCAAGGTCGGTAATCACTGGTGCCTTGACCCCGAGACTCTTTCTGACCCGACGCCCCTCCACGCGGGAATAGCCTGCATTGAAATAGCAGGGATACAATATGCATTCCCCCTGAACCTTTGCCATTGCAGGAGAGTTTTGGGGGTCAAGGTATAAACAGTGTACGCTCGAAACTATTGTTATGCACCATATCGACGTCCGGCTTGAGAAGGATGTCTACGACGCCAACAATACGCTTGCAGACAACAATGCCCGGCACCTGAAGTCCCACAATGTCAGGGCATTCGACCTTTTAGGTGCGATCGGCTCCGGGAAGACCGCCCTGATTGAACGCCTTGTCCCGCTTCTTGAAATGAAGGGGCTGAGGGCAGGAGCGATCGCCGGTGATGTGTACGGGGACGACGACTTCAAACGACTTGTTGCGCTGGGCATCCCCGCGTTCAATGCCAACACCGGAAAGGAATGCCACCTTGACGCCCATCTGGTCGAACATGCCATCGATCACCTCCCGCTTGACCGGATCGATATTCTCTTTATCGAGAATGTGGGCAACATGGTCTGCCCGACCGATTTCCGGCTCGGTGCAGAAAAAAGGATCGTGGTTGTCAGTTCAACGGAAGGAGATGATGTCGTGAACAAGCACCCGATGATGTTCCGGGACTGTACGATCGGGGTCATCAATAAGGTCGATCTCGCACCGCTGGTCGGGGCGAACCTTGACCGCATGCAGAAAGATATCGCACGGTACAACCCGAGGATGCCAGTATTCCGGACGAACTTAAAGACCGGGGATGGCGTCGTGGCATTACTCGATACCATTCTTTCCTAGTGACCAGCGTATACCTGCCAGTTCCTGTTGGTCTGGCATGGTGGATAGAATCGGGAAATACTATAAATAATCCTGAAAGGAATATATAGAGCACCATCTTCGGGAAGGATTCCCAAAGAAAAATTGTGAGGAGTAACACCATGCAGTGGCAGGGAAAATCAGTTCGGAAAGTGACCGGCGGAAGGCGCCGCCCGGCAGCAATGAAGCGGAGATCAGAGATCGGACTTGCACCGGCAGATACCCATATCGGCGAGGAACGGCACCGTATTATCCGCACGTTCGGCGGAAATGACAAGGTTCGTGCCCTGCGGGCAATGTTTGCGAATGTCACCAANNCGCCGGAACCTGCTCACCAAGGGTGCAATCATCAAGACCGAGATTGGCAGCGCCCGCATCATGAGCCGCCCGGGTCAGGACGGCATTATCAACGCCCTGTTACTCGAATAACCTATACCAATCAATACTTTTTTCCCGCATTTCAGGAAATTTTTTGTATCTCCGGGATCCTTTTTAAAAACTCATGTCAGCAATCTTTTTTCTTTAAGAGTCGCTAATTGTCTAGTTATGCGGAGGATCTATTATCGTTTCCCCCAGCGGGTGGATCTCTCGTTTGCCATGGGCATGCCCTTTAACGAGACCCTGAATTATATTGCCAGCCTGGACAACGAGGAATCGACCAAGACCACCGGGAAGGAACTGGTAAAGGTTAAAATAAAAATCCGGATAGCCGTTGACCGGGCAACATTCGGGGAGGTCACACCGGATGTCCTGCGGCCGGGCATTATAACAGAGGCGGCTGACCTGCAGGTNNTCGCGGACGGATATCGATATCGCAAAGGAAGGACACGGTGAAGGCCTTGATGCCCTTGATATGAAAAATATACTCCTGGGTGCCAAGAAGTGACCCTCCGGTTAACCGTCGCCGCCCCGTTCAAGCATACCCGGAAGACAGGGATGCGCAAGAACGAGCTGGTGTATTATTATGCGCTTGACCGGAAGTGGATGAGCACCGAGCAGGCGAACCTGCTCCTGAAACGGGCAGAGGAGGAGGGGCTCCTCGGCATTGAGAACGGCCTGTACTCACCAAGGTTCGATATTGCCGCGTTGACCCTTCCGGTCGGGTTCAAACCGACTTCCGGCATCTTCGAACGCCATGATCCCGTACAGGATCTTATTGCAAGGATTGCACGGGCACGATCCCTTGAAGAAACGGATGTCGTGGCGGAGATGAACCGGATTATTAAAGATAATTTCGATATGCACCTCCTCCCGCCCGCTGCACTGGTCCTGCTTGCGAAAAACAGCGGGGTTCAGTTCGATGACCTTCTGGATGCGCTCAAAGGTGCAGCAAAAAAGTGAACGGTGCGGTTTTCTCACCTGAAGTTAACAACCCGGACGGGACATTCCCCACCCTTTTAATAACAAAGTATTTTGCTGATTTCTCCATTACATTTCATCAAGCATCTGATCTAAGGGAACATTATGAGAAGACGAAACGATCCTTTCGAGAAACCGTGGGTTATCATTACTGCGGTCGTTGGTATCATTGCAGTGATTGTAATAGCTTTGATTTTTTTTATGGGGGTCGGGTCATCAGCACCGGCGGGATCTTCCGGCCAGACCACTCAGACAACCTCTCCGAGTCCCTCTGCCCAGCAGACCGTAGTAGTCGGGGGAGTCCCTTTGGTAATCATAACACAGGCCCCGGTTACCGTTCCTGAAGAGGGTGTATATGTCATGGTCAGTTACATAGGCGGGTTTGACGGCACGTATGGGATGGAAGGTAATATGATGACCATGCAGAACTCGGGCAACCGGGCCTTTATTGTTGAAAATGCAACCGGTACCGTGTCTGCCACCTTCCATAAGGAAGATGATTCCACAAAGCATGAGATTGTTGTCGATATCTACAAAGACGGCAAGTCCCTGAAGGAAGCAAGGAACTCCTCATCGTACGGTGAGGCAAGCGTTACCGCTACAGTATAATCCTTTTTTATCCTGCACCGGAAGGACCCTGTGCAGGAGAGCATGGACCCTGCAAAAAGAATTTGTCCCCGATATGGTGATTGGGGTGGGGACTGCAGTGACGATCTTTCCGGTAAACGGCCTGATTGCCGGCATATACGGGATCTATATATCCCAAAATGTGCGTACTGAAAACAATTTCCTGCCCTATACGGGAAAGTTATCTCTAAAAAAGATATGTTATTTTCTGACCTTTGACTTCTTTTCGGCTTTCTTCTCTCCCTCGACTTTCGGGAAGAGCTCATCGAGCGTCTTTTCGCCATAAGTGGTGACCAGTGTATTGATCTGGACGAAATCCTGGGTGATCTCACTTGCCCGGATGGTCTTTCTCCGGCGCTCCCCGTCCATGCTCGGGTGGAACCCGATACCGCCCGCAAGGAGGAGTTTCTTGCGTCCTGCTCCCGGCAGACCTTTCTTTGCGGTGATCCCGGTCCGGTCAGAGGCGCCGGTAATCAGGATCTTGTACCCTGCAAGCCCGAGGGTTCCTGCATCAATCTCATCACCGATACGTTTCCCGACGATAGCGCCTGCGGCACCGCCACTGGCGTCCACATTATAAGCACGACCGCTCTTCGGGTCTGATACTACGACTTTGAACTCGACCATTCGTGTCTGCTCCTTATTGGTAATCTCTTTAAAACCCCTGATGATCCGGGTTTTTCACGTCTCCGGATGCCGGCATTTCCGCCTACACATGAGAAGTATCTATTTAATTATACCGGTACGCTATTAAATCCTCGCGTCCCCCTCGGGTTATACCCTTGGTGTATAAAAAGTGCTCATTTGCCCCAGAAGGGATCCCCCTTCCGTTTCATGGTCGTGAATTCTGTTAGGATCTCCTGCGTGCTGGTATTCAGGGTCTTGACCATCTCCCGCTCGAGCACTTTTATGTGGCGCTCGGGCACATCCACGAACAGGTCGTCTCCCACACTGACCTGCCTTCCTACGGTTGCACCCTCGATAGAGATGGCGACTTCGAGACCGGGATCCGCCTCCCGGATCGATTCCTGCCGGAGCTGCATGGACTTGAGGTGCCCCACTTTCTTCCCATCCAGCTTGATCAGGTCTACATCGCTTCTGAGTTTTCCTCCCAGTACCCGTACCCCGACCACGGCCGGGTTGCTCTGGCGGAAGACGCAGTCGGGCAGGAGACGGATCTTCGCCGGCATCACGACATGCTCGAACCGCTGTTTCTCCTGCAGGCGTTTCTGTTCGTCGCGCCACTCCACGTACTGGTCGATCAGCTGGTAGATGACACGTCCCTCAAAAACCCTGACCTGCGTATACAGAGGATCTTTGATCATATCAGCAGCATCGGGAAGAATCGGGGTATTGAACGAGAGGAGGACGCGGAACATCGGGTTCTTGACCGTCTCGGTCTCGATCAGGTCGAGCCGGCTCACCGGCCCGACCTCCGCACGCATAACGCCGATCTCCTTTCCCTCGAGTTCCTTGCAGAGCGCCTCAAGGGCGCCGATGGTGTCCGCTTTGATCGTGATACCCTCATCGGAGAGGTTAACATGGATCTCGGTCATCTCTTTTTTGATCCGTGCCTCGACCTCGTCCCGGTTGTTCCGGATAACGAAGAACGGGGAGCCGGCGATTACGCGCTCGAGATTCGGGGCAGTAACCTTGATCCCTGATGCTGCGGCAACCGATTTCACCCGCTCGAACCGGTCTTCGACGAGGATCTCCTTCATGGGCCGGGGCTTTAAGAGCGACCGCACCTTGGTCACTACGATATCCCCCTGAGTGGCAACCGCGATTTCGTCCCCGATAGCAAGGGTCCCGTCATACAGGATTACGTCAAGCGTGGTCCCGAGGCCCCGCTCCTCCTTGACCTCGAGCACGGTCCCGGCGCCAGGGCCCTCTACGGACAACTTCAGTTCGTCTCCCATGTAACGCTGGGCAAGCCCGATCATGATGAGGAGCAGGTCAGGTATTCCCTCACCGGTATGGGCACTGACCGGCACGATCGCAAGGTTGCGCTGAAAATCCGAGACCCGGTCGAAGCGGTCCGCTGAAAAGTCCAGTTCGGATAATTTCCCCACGATCTCGTAAGTCTTGTTCTCGATCTCACCTCTTACCCGGTCGTTCTGTTTGGCAAATGTTGAGAGGAACGACTCGTTCTCGTTTATCCGCCAGCCATGGATACGGTCGATCTTGGTTGCCGCAATGACAAATGGTGTGCGGCAGTTCCGCAGGATCTGGAGTGCCTCGATGGTCTGCGGCTGGAACCCTTGGGTGATATCCACGACAAGGATTGCCATATCGGCGAGCGCCCCGCCCCGTGCCCGCAGCGTAGTAAACGCATGATGGCCCGGCGTATCGATGAAAAGGAGACCCGGGATATTGATGGGCATTTTTCCCATCGTGCCGCTCATGCTCCGGATCGCGTCGATGGGAACAATGGTTGCACCGATATGCTGGGTGATTGCCCCGACTTCCGAACTCACGACCGACGACCCGCGGATCCGGTCCAGCAGGGATGTTTTCCCATGGTCCACGTGCCCCATGACACAGACAATCGGCGTCCTGATCTTCGGGTTCTCCGCCATATCTTTCCCCTCGTTTGTTTACGCTCTGAAAATGGGATACTGGATAATCCTGGTTCCCATTGCAGCGGCAGGTACCGTACCGCGCCCGATTACCGGGGAATTGTATTCAGAGCCACCTGATATGTAATGGATGCCCGATCCTATTAATCATCGCCTTATGGTGCAAGTATCCGGCTCCATGATGGCTGGTATACTCCGCCCTCACCGCGTCAGCCAGGCACGGATACATTAATCAGAGTCCGGTACCAATGTAAAAAGCACATCTGCCAGGGTAGGGTAGTCTGGTTATCCTAAGGGGCTGTGGATCCCTCGACCCGGGTTCAAATCTCGGCCCTGGCCTTTCCTTTCAATCGGTTTCTTCTTATAATCCTGACGGGTAATCTCCGTGTTTCCGATCAGAACCATAATAGAAGGTTCAGCAGTCTTTTGTAGTTGCAAATGGTGATGGTTTTCGTGGACTCGCTCAACCTGCGCTGACTGCTGCCGTCTTTGTCCTGCCAACCGGGCTTGTGAATTCCGGACCCCCGGTGCCCTTAGTCTCCATTCCGTTTGCAATCGTCTTTCAAACTCCTGCCGTCCACGGGCTCCAGAATCTTTGGGTTTTCCGCACGGGATTTTGCCCGGCCCCTTCCTGTGGACTTACAGGAGTCCGGCACATTTTGCCACGATCACCACGGATACGAGCCAGATCCCATAGGATCCGATGATACTCGCGACGACACCGAACCGGCCCAGCAGAAGGTAGAGTGATATAAGAAAGAGAGCAGTCGGGACAAGGAACACAATCGATCCCCGTATGAGATCCTGTGTCTGTTCCTGCGTTGAATGCATACTGGTGAACAGAAACGCGAGCGTCGTGATAATCGGGGCGACAGCAAGGATCCCCCCATATTTCGGATCGACAAGCTCTGCGATGCAGGTGGTACCTGCAACCATGCTCCCGCCTGCAAGGAAGATGAGGAGAAGGTAAAGGAGTTCCATTACCGGATCCAGTACGTACGCTGAGTGTAAAAAGGATCCCGGTATAGTACTTTCTTGTGCATTGAGTAACAAAATTGTACAATAATTGCAGATAGCTGGTACCATCATACCGGCCCCGACCCGGAGTTGTCCTTATGCCTATGCCAGAAAAAACCCTGCCGGAGAATGGTTATGTCCACGGGTATTCAGCACGCGAATCGGAACGACTTGCCGACCAGGCCCAGACGCTGACGGACCTCCTCCACCATGACACTCACTATCCTACGGGTTCCCGGGTGCTCGAAGCCGGTTGCGGCATCGGCGCTCAGACCCTAATCCTTGCGAAGAACAGTCCTGAAGCACAGATCACCTCCATCGATATCTCTGTTCAATCTCTTAAGAAGGCAGAGGCAAATGTCAAAAAACAGGGATTGAGCAACGTTACCTTCCGGCAGGCGGATATCTTCAACCTCCCGTTTGAACCAGGGAGTTTCGATCATATCTTCGTCTGCTTCGTACTGGAGCATCTTGCGGATCCCCGGCGGGCACTGGAGCAGTTTCGCCCGCTCCTGGTGGAGGGTGGTACTATCACCGTGATCGAAGGAGACCATGGTTCTGCATACTTCCACCCGGACAATGCCGATGCCCATCGGGCAATTGACTGTCTCGTGGAACTCCAGCGCCAGGGTGGCGGGAACGCGCTCATCGGCCGGCAGCTCTTTCCTCTTGTGGCTGCTGCAGGGTTCAGGGAGGTCAGCGTCACGCCAAGGATGGTCTACGTCGATTCCTCCCGCCCGGCGCTCGTGAAAGGGTTTACGAACCTGACGTTTACGGCGATGGTCGGGGGGGTTGGCCCGGAAGTGGAGAAACAGGGGCTGATGAGCCGGGAGGCGTGGGAACGGGGAATTGCCGCACTCTACCGCACGGCCGAGGCGGATGGTGTCTTCTGTTATACGTTCTTCAAGGCGACCGCCCGGAAATAATTCGGGAGGAACCATGCAGATTTCCGTCATCCTTGCCCCTCCTCACCCGGGCTCCTTCAACCACGCGACAGCGGATGAGGTTGCAGCCTTGCTTCTGAAATCCGGTCATACCGTTACCGTCCATGACCTTTACCGTGAGCAGTTCGATCCGCTGCTCCCGTATAATGAGATCCCCCGCGATGCGGCTCTCCCCCCGGAAATTGCATTGCACTGCCGGGAGATCGCAGCAGCGGACGGGATCGTTTTCGTCCATCCTGACTGGTGGGGAATGCCACCTGCGATCATGAAAGGCTGGATTGACCGGGTTCTCCGCCCGGGTGTTGCCTACCGGTTTGCTGAAACGGATCCAGGTGAAGGCATACCCGTGGGAATTCTCGCTGTAAAGGCGGCACTGGTTTTCAACACGTCCAATACTCCTGTTGAACGGGAGCAGGAGGCCTTTGGGGATCCGCTCGAACGGATCTGGAAAGACTGCATCATCTCCTTTTGCGGAGTGCCGCTCTTTCACCGGAGAATGTTCAGCGTTGTTGTCACCAGCACGGAGTAGTAGCGGAAGGTATGGCTCGATGAGGTACGGGAGATCACCCGGAATACGTTTCCACCTGTCGGTTCTCATCTCTTTTAAGAATCGACACGAGAAGGAGGACACCCCCCGCATGAAGTTCTGATCCCTTTTATGGACACGCACTTTCGCATCGTGCATCCCTTTCCTTTTTACCCGTTCATCGCTTCTTAAGGTGCGGAGATTATAATGGACGATATTGCATGGATACGCGAAATAGAGACCATGGTCAGGGAGATGAACCGGTGCTGGACTGCGGGGTGGCACGAGGAACAGTTCCGGCAGTATATCCATCCGGACGCCGTTGCCATCGTGCCGGCAACACCCGGGCGGCTTGAAGGCCGGGATGCCTATGTTGCCGGGTGACGGGGCTTTGTTAAAGCCGCAGTCATCCACGAATGGAAGGAGTATGGTTTCAAGGTGCAGCTCCATGCCGGTGGGAAAAGTGCCGTGGTCACGTACTTCTACTCGATCACGTTTGCCATGGGCACGGCAAAGCAGACCATGCGGGGCCGGGACATGTTCTTCCTTGTGAAGGAGGGACGAAAGTGGCTTGTTGCCGCTGACCAGTTCTCACCGGAACCTCCTCAGGCAGGATCTGCCTGATATCGTGGCCCGCAACCCCTGCCGGTTTAAAATTGTTAAAAGAGATATAGTACCGGAAGAGATCCCATGGATACGATTGTTCTCGTCGGTTATGTTGCCGGGGCCCTTACCACCCTGTCCTTTGTCCCGCAGGTTATCCGGGCATGGAAGCTCAAAGAGACGCGGGATCTCTCTCTTGCGATGCTCATCCTCTTTGCTCTGGGGGTCCTGCTCTGGACCCTCTACGGGATCTGGACCGGTTCAATGCCGGTTATTGCGGCAAACATGATCACATTTGTCCTGATCCTCGTCCTGCTCTGGATGAAGATCAAATACCCGTGATCCTTTTTACCCGGGGGCTGGAATAAACGTCAGAAGAGGGCCTCCGATACCGGATAAAATTTTAAAAGAGAAACCTAGTCTGAGAACTGTTTTTAGTCCTGAAGGAGCACAAGGCAGCCGGCTATTTTTATCGTGGAGCCCTTGGCGTTTCCGGGTTATGCTGGTTCGTTAAAAGCGGTTAAGATGAACGTTGATAAATAAACCGGATGGGTCGGTTTCATCATGGATCCGGAAGTATTCTGCATTCAAAAAAGCAGCTGATGTTGTATCATCCTGGTGATGATGATAGTTGTAATTGAGAATGGATTGGTATGCGGAATAACTGGGGGAAGGGGGGAATGTTTACCATTGAGATTGAAGTGATGTTCCTGATGCCATAGTTGTAGCTATTGACAATAATCATCTGGTCAACGTCCCAGACCTGCGATGAATCTATCGATTTTACAGGATTATAAGGATACAAAAAAACCCCGATAGACTGGATAAAAACCGAAATGAGCACAAGCAGGATGAAACATGCCTGCACAATGTGTATTGCAGTGTCCTTTCTTTCTGAATTGAAGATATCCTCAATAACCACCCCCAGATACAGTGCGAGAACCGGGATAAAACCTGACAGAAAACGTTGTCCGAATGCAAAAGAAGTGACCGAAGACCACAGTCCAAAGAGGCTGTATACAACAATATCGAGAATAATCGCCGGCCCGAAAAGATACAAAAGATTCCGAATGACCGGCTTCTTGAGGGAGTCCAACCGGAAATATCCATAGATCGCAAATACCAGTACTGGTGAAAAAACAAGCAGGCCGGTATTAGGTGCGACAAGTGAACTGATGAATGCAAAAATAGCGTCGGGGCCAAAATGGAATAATTCGGTATTTTTAATATATCCTCCAAAAACATTCCCGAAAATCAGGATATTGTAAATGAGGAACGGGAGACCTCCAATCCCGCATCCCGCTGCATAATATACTGCACGGCTCCGCCATTCATTCACGATATAAATAATTACGGGTATGAGGAGCAGTGCATCCGGCGGGCGGTTGAACAGGAACAGACCTGATGCAATACCCATGACGACAATTGTCCAGGGGGAATGATGCCGGTTGTCTCTGACAATGCAGTAGATCAGCAGGATAAGAAGGAGCTGGACGGTACCGTGCTGCCAGAGTGCCTGGCTGCTCACCGACCATGCACTGGTGGCGAATGCATATACGCCCGTTGTGATAAGTGCAGTTTTTTTGGAAAACAGCTCTTTTGCAGTAAGGTATACCAGTACACAGGAAGCAGCAGCAATACAGGATGCCGATGTTTTTGCAAATGTCCCGACAAGGGCTAAGGTAACCGGTACATTCAGTATCCAGCACAGGAACGAAAAAAAAGCATACAGGGGGGTAATAAGTATCGGTGTTACAATCGGAAAAAAGGAGACGGTATGACCATTAATTTCAGGGAAGGCGTATTCCACATCGGGTGAATGTATGTTATCCAGAACAAGTCCATGAAGATAAGGTCCATCAAGAAAAACGCTGTGGTCGTTGATAAGAGCAAGAGGAAGCACTGCCGCCGGAATCGTATCGCCACTCATTGTTACGACAGAGACCGTGTTATAACAAAAAAATATGAAAAAGAACAGGATGATAATATCATAATGAACAAGAATTTTTTTCAGCTGTGGTTGAAATCCCTGCTCTTCCTTTGCGCGTTTTCCTGATTTTACCGCATAAGATCTCTCTTTATGTCGTGTTCTTCCCATTATTACAGTTCCTGCCGATTCTGTCGGATAGTGGTCCCTGAAGTAATAAGAAAAAAATCAATCCTGAAGGAGCACAAGGCAGCCCGCGATCTTGTCGTGGAGCCCCTGGCGTTTCTGGGTGAGGCCGATCATTAAAAAGCCGATGAAGATGATGAGGGTAGAGACGAACTTGGCAAAGTGCCGGAGCGTGACACGGGCAAATGTGGGCTTGTTGCCGGCCATGTCGGTGACCACGATGTGCATCAGCAGTTTGCCGGGAGTGGCCTGGCTGCGGGAAGATTCGAATCCGGCAAAGTACAGCCACGGTATGACGATGAGGAGCATACCGTACGCGGCGATCACGGAGACGAGCAAGGGAGTCATCGATGGATCACCGGTCACCTGCTCAGTGGACATATGCTGGATGAAATAATAATACGAGTTCTGGATTCCCCGGGTCAGGCCGAGCACGGCCATCGCGACCAGATCAAAGAGGAAAATAATGATAATATCGACAACGAACGCGACAAATCTCCTGCCGAGGCCGGCATAAACCCCGATATCCTGGCCTTCCCCGTCTTCGGGTGTGACAACGGGGCTTGCCGGGATCGAGCCAATATCCGCTCCGCACCACTGGCAGAATTTTCCGGAAGCATCAGTCTCTTTTCCGCATTTAGGACAGAACATTCCCTTATACTCCTGATATGTAAAGTTAATCCGGGTGTCCTTTTTAATTTAACTGTTCGATCCCGCGTTTTATGCAGTTTTTGTGCCCGGAACCGTTGCCGGGGGAAATAAACCAAAATAAACCGGATTTATACAATCTCCCTGAATTTTCGAGCACAAAAGAAGAAATACACAAAAATAAAAGCACTCAGTATGCAGAAATCCCTCGTAATACTCGCCTTCTCCGGGCTGGTACTTTGTGCGCTCTTTGCCGGCTGCACCAGCCCGACAGGAGCCGGGATCAAACCCGCCGAGACTACCGTCCCCTCTCCACTCCCGACCCTCCCGACGTCCGTGGTCACGGTCATGCCCACGCCCCTTCCGGTCGAGACGCTGCCCGAAGAGCAGTCTGTGGATCTCGTCCTCTCCAAGCAGCGGCCGGACTCCTCAATCCACCTGCTCTATAACGGCGGGAAAGGCGAGGTGTTTGTCCAGAATATCATGATGAAGGTCACCCTCAGCAACGGGCAGGTGGTCCAGCAATACATGAACGACGGCAACCGGAAGCCCCGGCGCGGAGACGAACTGGTGATTGAAGGAACCCGGGGCACCGATCTCGTGCAGGTCTACCTCACCAGTGCCGGCGTGACCTACAAGGTCAAGGAAGAATCGCTGGTACTGTCATATCTGTAATAATTTTTACAAAATTTCTTTTTTTACTTAGTCGATATCATCAGAGGTTTTTGATAAATCTTTTGGGGTTGTCGAAAAGACGAAATCATGAAGAATAAGAGAAAAACACATCCGCGGTTTTCGAAATATCGCATCCCGAAAGGAAGAGCAGGATAGAGACGATCGGGTTGGGGTACCCCTTTGAAGAGATGCTCGTTAAGATCGGGAAATAATTTCCACACATCATTTTTTCCCCACCCGGTTCTACTCCAGCATGTTTTCCCATTCGGGAACATGTATCAGAGCGGGGCACTTCTCTCATGAAAATAGGAGATCATGCCACCCTTATATCCGCACCGCTGTTCCGGGCCGTAGTGATAAACGTGGTACCCCCGCCCGATTCCTGCATGAACCTCTGTGCGGCCTGCCCGATCCCCGTCATGCCGGTATCCCCGACAGCATACACCGCGGGGCCGAACGAGGAGAGGCCGGCACCGGCTGCACCTGCCTCCCGCAGCATCTCCAGCAGGCCGGTCACCTGCGGGGGCTGGATGCTGAGTTCTACCCTCTTGAACCCGAGATGCTGGACCGCGTTGATAGACGACCCGAAGAGATCGAGGTCACGGGAGGCAATCCCCGGCAGCATCCGCATCAGCACCTCATGGGAGAGCTCCCGTACTTCATCGAGCGGGACCGGGCAGTGGTTCCGGAAAATGTCTGTCTCCATTGTGCCGCTTGCTCCGGCAGGGACTTCCGGGATGGCAAGGAGGATGCGCCAGTCTGACGGGAAATCGTGGCGTGCGATTATGGGTGGCGGGCTTACCCCCCGCGAGGCAGCGGACGGGCGGAAATCCGTCTTCTCGCCACCGGCACCGAAGCGATGACCGCCGTCAACAATGAAGCCCCCGTACTCGAAGGCCGCCGTGCCGATGCCGGAGGTTCCGCCCCGACCCACGAGCCGGGCCAGCTCTTTCACCGGGAGATGACGACCATGGAGTTCGCTGATCGCCCGGGCTACGGCAAGCCCGAGTTGCGAGCTGCTCCCGAGACCCACGTGAGACGGAAAGGAGCTGCGGATCGTGATCGCGACGCTCCCGCCGTCCACCCGGCCGGAACCCCCGTGCATGTCGATTAAGGTGACATGGACCCGGGACGGGGTCCGGATGATGACCCGGCGCGTGTCGAGGAAGCGGTTGTAGGGGAATTGCTCCTCGATGAAGATGAGCGGTTTGCCTGCATGGATGATCTGGTACTGCCGGGCAAGGACCGGCTCGTTTTTGCAGATAGCAAAGACCCGGCCCATTTCGTCCGTGGCCGGGGTTACGCGGACATTTTGGATCTCCCGCCGTGCCTCAATGTGATGCTGCCTGATGATCCTGCCGATAGGAATATCAGCCTTCATCAGGTCGTCCTTAAAAGCCGGTGACAGGTGGTTAACCGGGGTATGGGATATGGCATAGATCAGCACCTCCCCGCTCTTTTCCGTCCGGATCTCCACGATACGGAAGTTAACCGGGTCTCCTTTTGCAATGCTCAGGTTGTCCGCAACAGTCCGGTCAGCAGGAATGACTTTCTGGGTAAGGGTCCTTATAACCACTTTTTTCCCGGTGATCGATTCAAGGATCTGGGTGACCGACCCGTCAGTGCCGAACAGGAATTTCTGGACCGGGGAGATCCGGCCGACCTTTACTTCCAGTTCGGCAATTGCCTGTGCGATGTCCATCCCAACAACCTTACCGTACCGGATAATAAGGATAGTGCTGCACCAGCGGCAGCGCCGGAGCCGGTCAGATACCGGGCGGTAAAAACCCCGGGTAAATCCGTGTTTGTTTCCCCGCTACCGACCCTTCCGCGATCTCCCCGGTTTTTTTACCGGTGCCGGACCGGGTTGCACGACCGCGGGGATTTTCCCGGTAATTTCCACGAGCGATTCTTTAGTAAGCCGGCCTTTCTTCCCGATCACGTCCCCGCTTTGAAGGGTGAGCATCCGTGAGGTCATTACGTAGCTCTCATAAAAAAGGTCGAGCCCGCCGGTGGCAAAATCGGAAAGGGAGAGTGGCAGGCTGGGTGCATCGGACGGCGGTTTGCTGCTGACCGGGCAGACAGAGACCCAGCCCGGCTCTTCGATATGGATCACGACAACGGGCCTGATCTTGGGGGGTGTCCGGTCGTCCAGCGCAACCGAAGCGAGGAGGACATCGCCTTTTACGTACTGTCCCATGCAGTAATTATCCGGTGTGGTATGCCATAAGATGTTTGACGGGCAGGGTGGCAGGTTCGTACTGCTGGTCGTCTGACTATGGGTGTGAAACAGTATTCATTACCCCCCAAATACTATAGGGAAGGTAATGACACGCTGCGACCACTGTGGCAGTGAGTGTACCCTCCCCTTCACCTGCCAGCACTGCGGGGGAAAGTTCTGCCCGGACTGCCGCCTGCCGCCCAGCCATGACTGCACCGGCATCGGCAGCTGGAATGCAAAACCCCGTCCTGCAATCGGCATGAACTACAGCCGGGGCGGCGGCGTGACGGCAACCGGCGGGATTGCGCCGGAAACCCGGCGCAAACCGGAAAAGAGAGCAGGAGAAGGTCTCCCGTATCTGAAGATCATGATCGTGGTAATCGCGCTGGTCCTTTTCGGCCTTGCATGGCTCGCGCTGACCGGGCACTAAAAAAAAGATAAATGACCAGATTTTACGCAGATTAACTTGCGTCTGTCTTCTGGAGCAGGACCCTGCCTTTGGAGGTCAGCCGGAGCACGATCTCGCTTGAGGATTTTCCCCCGTCGAGAAACCGCTGGGAGAGTAAGACACGGATACTGGATCTGACGCCGCTCTCTCCGTGAACGGGGAGCAGCTGCTGGACCACATGGCCGATGTGGCAGCCCTGCTTATCGGAAACTGCCTGGAGAATGTGGATATGGATGGGATCAGGCACAAAGGCCTGCGGGGCTTCAAAGGATATCGCTTCCACAGTATTACCTCTTGATCGGATTACCTGGTTCCCGGTTACCGGTAACAGTAGCCCGGAACGGGATTACCATATATTGTTAAGCTGTATGACATGAAGTAACCATTCCTATAAAAACCGGGAAATATCTTTTCATCTGCGAGTCCCGGAAACTCCGGCGTCCGGTATAATTTCCGTCACAAGCGGATTATTTTCACTCACCGCGGGGAAAGAATATGCCCTTAAAGCCCGACATCCTCTTTATGGCGGAAAAGAACCTTGAAGTAATTACATATTGCGGGCTCTGTTGTCTCGATTGCCACGGCTATACTGGTAAGATTGCCGACCTTGCCCGCGACCTGAGGAAAGAACTGCGGGATGTAAAGTATAACAAGTTCGCCGCGGCCATCGCAGATTCGCCGTTCGGGAAACCCTTTGCCCATTACGAAGAGTGTTACGAACTCCTCGGGGCCATGGTGAAGTTCCGGTGCAAAAAGGGGTGCCGGAACGGGGGAGGCCCTCCATTCTGCCAGATCCGGAAGTGCTGCCAGGCAAAAGAGATCGCCGGATGCTGGGAATGTGGCGAAGCAGAAGCGTGCAGGAAGCTGGACTTCCTGAGACCGGTCCACGGGGATGCAAACAAAAAGAATATCCGGGCGATCCGGAAGAAAGGTCCTGACGGATTTGTTGCAGGAAAGCGGAACTGGTGATGGGAGATCCCGCATCGTTTTTACCCCGCACCTGCCCACCTGCTGGTCAGGTTACCTGACCGTTCGTTCCCTCTTCTCACCATTGTAGCGATCTTCGGAGGACCGGGCGGATGGTTGCCATACCGGGCAACGCCACCCTGCCAGCCTTGAGAAAAAGCATTGGTTTTTCTCTTTTCAGGTATATGATCGCATCAGGAAAAACGCCCATGAAGGTAACAAGGCTCTCCACCGGACCTGATAACCGCTCTTATTTTGAGGATATCGAAGTGCCGTTCGAGTCACGGGAGGATTTTGGCCTCTTTACGTATCCGGAGCCGGCCAAGGCGGTCTTCTTCAGGGAGATCCCGCCGGGCTGGGTGTATTCATGGCACAATGTTGTATGCCGGGAATATGTTATCATGATCGACGGGGAAGCCGAGATTGAGGTCGGGAGCGGTGAGAAACGGGTGTTCCGCAGGGGCGATGTCCTGCTTGCCGAAGACAGTACCGGCCAGGGGCACCGGACCCGGGTTCTGGGGAAAAAAATCTGGCAGCAGGTATTTGTCACGCTGCCGTGATATGAATTGACCCGAAAACCGGGATTCACCTCAAGTCTCATCCCGGATGAGATAAACCCCCCCATACCTTTCAGGAACCTTTTTTGCAGAGGGGAAGCAATACTGCCTCAATCGAGAGATTAAGTATGTTGGTTGAACTGCTGATATTACTGAATCTGATCCTGGGTATTGTCTTTGGTTTTATTCATCGGGGGAAGGAAGATTATTTTGCCCTTCTCCGGAATGGCGCGCTTGCCGGACTCCTTCTGGGGATCATCTTTGTGCTTGCCTCGAATTACCTTATCCCCCGGGGGATGAGTATCGACATCGGTATCCCGGGAGTATTAGGGATCTTCAGTGAGATTTTCATCTTTTTAATCCTCTTCCTCCTGGGCGCTTTTATTGGTGACAAGATCGAAGGTATCCGGAAAAAATAATTTTTTTAGCTCTGTAGAAATCATTTTGATATTAATTATAACGCTCTTTTGGGCTCTACCCCCGCCGCTATGGCATCCCCCGGTTGCGATTGTGCCGTATTACCTGTATGCAATCGTAGAGAAATTTTCAGTTCAGGTAATGCCGAGGCATCGCAATGCGCCCCCGCCCCCAATGGGGGCAGGGTTGGCGCAAGGGGGGCGATCATCACATGAAACGAGGATTTCTCCAGAGCATTTTTTTAAAAAACATTGAAATGCAGTCCCGGTCTGGCAGTTTCTCTGATTCTTGAACAGGATACTCTGCTCTTCGCCCACCCTAATATCCCATACCGCCCGATCTCCTGAGCAGGAGCCACAACCACCATGAAAATTCTTGCCATCAACGGAAGTCCCCGGACGATCCGGAGCTACACGCGAAGACTCGCACAGTTCGTACTCGAAGGAGCCGCTGAAGCCGGCACGGAGACGGAGATGATCGATCTCTGTGATCTCCGTGTCACTCCCTGCACGGCCTGCGAAGTCTGTTCACTGAATGGCACCTGCGTAAACGACGACGATGTCCCATCGCTTGTTGATCGCATGAAGGAAGCGGATGGGATCGTTTTTGCATCTCCTGTATACATCGACAATGTCTCCGGTCAGATGAAGGTCTTCTTCGACCGGCTCGCGGACGCAATCCACTACCAGATATTAGCTGCAAAATACGGGTGCTCGGTTGCGACCACGCACACATCCGGCGGTGAAGAGGTGGTCGCATACCTGAACCATGTCCAGAATTACCTTGGTATTATTACGGTGGGCGGGCTTGCCGTTGCCACGGGAGGGGAAGCGGAGAGCGTTGACAGGGCGGAAGGCGATGCACGGGCTCTCGGCAAAAAACTCGTGGATGCAATACGGGACGGGTTCTCCGATCCGGAACAGGAAGCGGTGATCACCGGTAACCGGGAATTTTTCAAAGATATTGTTATCGGGAACCGGGAACTCCGCACCGGGGAGTACGAGCGGTGGGTGAAGTCGGGCTGGATAAAATAAACAGCCGGATACATCCCGGGTGGAGTCCTGTCTTGTGAACGGAAATTAAAAAAAACCGGAAATCCTGGAAAACGTTTTAAAAAATTTTTTTAGTAATTCTCTGCCAGAGGCTCGAAGAATGCCTGGGGATGATCGCAGGCCGGGCACGTTGCGGGAGCCACCTTGCCCTCGTGGATAAACCCGCAGTTCCGGCAGTGCCATTTTGTGGGCATCTCGGATTTGAAGACGGTTTTATTCACCAGGTTCTCATGCAGTTTCCTATACCGTTCCTCGTGGTAAGCCTCCACTTCTGCAACCTTCTCGAAGAGGCGTGCGATCTCCTTGAACCCCTCTTTCTTCGCAGTAGCCGCAAACGCCGGGTAGAGCGTGCCCCACTCCATCTGCTCGCCCGCAGCTGCTGCCACGAGGTTCTCCTTCGTATTTCCGATAACACCGGCCGGGTAGACTGCGGTGATCTCCGCGTCACCACCCTTGAGATGCTTAAAGAAGAGCTTTGCGTGCTCCCGCTCGTTCTGCGCAGTCTCCTCGAAGACTGCGGCAACCTGTTCATAGCCTTCCTTCCGTGCCACGCTTGCAAAGAAACTGTACCGGTTCCGTGCCTGTGATTCGCCGGCAAATGCCGCGAGCAGGTTCTTCTCGGTCTTGCTTCCGTTGAACTTTATGATAATAACCTCCGGAGGATCCTATCTTGCTGCGGGATAAAATACCCAGCGATCGGATCAACCCGTGCGATCCGGCAGGAGACTGTGGGCCGGGCATTTCCGGCATCGGTCCGCTTTCCGGTATCTCTCCCCTGCACCGTAATCACGAAGACAGTCTCTTTGCCCTGGCTACCTCTCATCGGAAGAGTAATGCCGGTTATCGTGAGGATTTCCCGGCGGAGGATAATGAAATTTTAGTGTTCATCTCTTTTTTATATCAAAAAACGGGGTCGGTACAGGAAGCGGCTTTGCGGAAAGTGCCTCGGCGGTCCAAAAATTAACAGGAAAAACGGGCCTGAAGGGATTTGAACCCTTGACCTGCGGATTAAGAGTCCGCCGCTATGCCGAACTAAGCTACAGACCCAAGCTGTTGCCTGATAATGTGGTCGATGATGCTGAATAAAGGTTTTGGAATGCTGAGGGTTATCAGACCCGAAGCAGGAGAAGAACGCATCAGGGTTCTTCGACCGAACGAATTAACCTCTTCGAATAAGTGTGGGGGGTACTCTTATCTTTCGCGTAAAAATGGCAAGCCGTACAGGAATTTCAACAGAGCGGGAAAATATTGTGCGTAAACGCTGCACCACTCCGGCACGTTTGCTGAAAAAGGACAGACTTTTCCATGACAATCAGTTGGAATCCCTTAATACCGTGGAATGGTACATCTTTTATACCATGCCGCAGGAAGCCCCGTTTGAGCAGCCGGGACCGGTAAAATACTGCATTTTCGGGTGCGGGACGAACGGTTACAACATCATTCTCGAGCTGGCAAAAGAGCACGAGCACGTGATCGTAGCCGACAAGGACGAAACCCGCGTCCGCCATCTCCGCGACCAGAAGTTTGACGCGTACCAGCGCGATATCACCTCGTCTGACATGCTTGTGGGGCTTCCGCTTTTCGAGATCGCGTTCATCATGACCGGCGACGGTGACACGAACCTCGCGGCAGTCCTTGCCATCCGGAAACGGTACCCCGGCGTGCAGATTGTTGTCCGCTCGACCGACCCGGTGAACGGCCAGAAGCTGACCGCGGCCGGTGCGGATTTTGTTCTCTACCCGCAGGAAGTGGTTGCACGGCAGGCAATCCTCCAGGTAAAAAAACAGCACGCGAGCCGGATCTCGCAGCGGCTCTTCTCCCTTCTTGCCGGGTGGGAAGGTACGCTGGGGATCATCACGCACAAGAACCCGGACCCGGATGCGATCTCGTCTGCCATGGCGCTCGCCGAGATCGCAAAACAGGCCAATGCAAAAACGCTTGCCACCCGGATCTTTTACGAGGGAAACATCGGTCACCAGGAGAACCGCACGTTCGTCAACCTGCTCGATATCAAGATGGAGCACCTGACCGCCGATGCCCTTACGAAGTGCACCTATCTTGCGATGGTCGACTGCGAGGGGCCGGGTGCCAATAACGATGTACCTCCCCAGACGAAGATCAATATCATCATAGACCACCATCGCGAGGGAAAACATGTTGCCAACCAGAGCAGTTTTGTCGATATCCGCCCCGGTGTCGGGGCTACGGCAAGCATCATGACCCAGTACCTGCAGGAGCTCGACGTGCCGGTCGATACGAGGGTCGCGACCGCCCTCCTCTACGGCATCCGCACGGACACCAAGGAGTTCAAGCACAACGTCACCCCGCAGGATCTCGGCTATGCCGGTTTCCTGCTGCCGCTGACCGATGCCGACCTGCTTGACAAGATCATGTCCCCGTCCATGTCGCAAGAGACGCTCGACGTGATCGGGAAGGCCATCCACGAGCGGAAGATCCAGAGCGGGTACCTCTTCGCAAACGTAGGGTACGTGATGAACCGGGACGCTCTCCCGCAGGCAGCCGACCTCCTGATCACGCTCGAAGGGGTAAACACGGCGCTCGTGTACGGCATCACCGACAATGCGATCGTGATCTCGGCCCGCAACCGCGACATCCGTCTCCATATCGGCAACGCACTATCCGAGGCATTCGGGGATATGGGCGATGCAGGCGGCCATCCGAACATGGCAGCTGCCACCCTCCCGCTCCACTATTTCGGGAAGGTGGAGGACAAGGCCCGGCTCCTCGAGATCGTGATCGAGCCGGTCTTAAAGAAGTTCCGTGACCTCGTCGGCCTCGAGAACGAAGGAAAGAAGAATGGTGCCTGACCTTCGATGGGAGGCAGGCTGGATCGCGTATGCCATTCTCTGATACGAAACACCGGCAGGTACTCAGGACCGAAAAATCCGTGAGGGACTCATGAACTTCGCTGAATGGGAACCCCACTACCGGGAGATCGTCGAGTATTTCGGGTTCGACCGTGCAGCCGATGAGGAAGCGGCCCGTCTCCTCGCTTCCCTCCTTGACCGGGATAACCTCCTTTCCCTTGCGTCGCTCACGGACGGGAACGAGGTGACTGTGTGCGGGAACGCACCGTGCCTCAAAGATGAGCTTGGGAAGATCAACGGGATCGTCTTTGCCGCGGATGCCGCTGCCGAAGTGCTCGATTCCCATGGCATCCGCCCTGACGCCATCTTTACGGACCTTGACGGGGCAACCGACCGGTTTATCGAACTGAATAATGAGGGGACCATCATTGTCATTCATGCCCACGGGGACAACATGCCGCTCCTGAAACACTGGGTGCCCCGCTTCAGGGGAAAGATTGTCGGGACAACGCAGGCAGCTCCCCTCCTGCACGTATATAACTTCGGCGGTTTTTCTGACGGCGACCGGGCAGCCTTTGCCGCAGATGAACTGGGGGCAACGCATATCACTCTCGCAGGTTTCGATCTCGACGACCAGAATGTGGACCCGATGAAACGCGGAAAACTCCGGTGGGCCCGGAAACTCCTTGCCCTGCTCGGGCATGACGTATGAGCGGCACGGCGTTCATCCTTGACGGGTACGTGGACGAGCCGGCATGCCTTGGGGTGCCCCCATACATCTCGCCTTACATCCGTACGGTTGCCGGGGTACTTCTTGAGCACCGCTATACCGTCCGGTACCTCACCATCGACCAGCTCCGGAAAGACCCGCTCCGGACCGCTGGACTGAACAAGGCCTCGGTGCTCGTCATGATAGCCGGTGTAACCGTGCCGGGGAAGTATCTTGGCGGGACCCCGGCAACGCTCACCGAGATCCAGCAGGTCGGGCACATGGTCCATGGCCCGAAGAAGGTGATCGGGGGTCCGATAGGATTCGGGTACGCGGCGGAGGGCGGGAAGCCGGCCACACGGCAGGTTATCAGCGGATTTGATGCTTTCTTGTCCGGTGAACCGGCCGTGTCGCTTGACAATTATCTTGCCGGGAACGAACCTGCGGGAGCGCTGGACTATACCCGCACCGATCCGTGGAGCATCACGGGCAGCAGCGTGATCGGCCAGCACCCCGATTACCCGTTCGTGATGTGCGAGCTCGAGACCGCACGGGGTTGCTCCCACGGGGCAACCGGCGGCTGCTCGTTCTGCACCGAGCCGTTTTACGGAATGCCGAGATATCGTCTCGTTGCGGGAATCGCAGCGGAAGTCGCAGCACTCCACGCCCATGGGGCCCGGCACTTCCGTGTCGGCCGGCAACCGGATATCCTTGCCTACGGGGCAGGGGAGGGGGAGTTCCCGGCGCCGGAACCGGAGAAGCTTGAATTGCTCTTCTCCGCCATCCGTACCGCAGCCCCTGAGCTGAAGACCCTGCATATCGACAACACCAACCCGGCGACCATAGCCCGGCATGAGGATAAAGCAAGAGAAGCCCTGCGAGTGATCATCCGGTACCACACTTCCGGTGATGTCGCGGCGTTCGGCATGGAAACTGCGGATCCGGCCGTTGTTGCAGCAAATAACCTGAAAGCCCGGGCAGACGAGGTCTTCCGCGCCATACAGGTCGTGAACGAAGAGGGCGGGATGCGGCGGGACAATGTGCCCGAACTCCTCCCCGGGCTCAACTTCGTCTGCGGGCTTGCGGGCGAGACGGAGAAGACGTACGAGCAGAACGAGCAGTTCCTTGACCTCATCCTGAAGGCAGGACTCTCCGTACGGCGGGTGAACATCCGGCAGGTGATGCCCTTTGAGGGGACGCCGGCATTCACCAGTAATACGCTTGGGAAATACGATCGCCGTTTCCGGCAGTTCAAGGAGTATGTCAGGAACAAAATCGACCTCCCGATGCTCCAGCGGGTCTTTCCCCTCGGTACCGTGCTCCGCGATGTGCACGTCGAGGTGTCTGGCGATCTCTCCTTCGGACGGCAGATGGGGTCCTATCCGATCCTCGCCGGCATTCCGCTCCGGCTGCCGGAGCGGACGGTCACGGATGTGGTGGTCGTGGACTGGGGGATGCGGTCGATCACGGCATTGCCGGTGCCGGTTATGATCAATACGCTGCCGGCATCCGCACTCCGGTGGCTGCCGGGGATCGGGAAGAAGAAGATGGCTGCGGTTATCGCGAAGCGGCCGTTCCGGGATCTTGAGGCGTACCGGAACGTGGCGGGGAAGTCGGCGATCGATTCAGTACTGGGATTTTAGATCTTCCTGAGCTCCATAACCTTCAGGATATCCGTCCGGGTTACGATCCCGAGAATCCTGTCGTCCTGCACGATCGGGATCCGCCCGATATCCCGGGCTGACATGATCTTCAGGGCATCGATGACCGGTGCTGTCGGCGGGAGGCTGATCGGATCCCGGGTCATGATATCCCGCACCTGCATAGCCTCGCGATCGATAGGCGAGGTCCGGTTTACGTCCGCAAGGGTGATCATCCCGATCAGGGTATCCCGCTCGACAACCGGGAACCCGAGGTGCTTGCTTGTGTACATCATCTCGATGACCTGGCGGACGGGCATGGCCGGCGGAACGATGGTCACCGGGCTGCTCATCATGTCCCCGACCTTGACGTCCTGCAGCAGGTGGCTGTATTTGACGGCCGTGGACTCCATGTTCGCACCGATATAGATAAAGAGGGCGATCAGGATCAGGAACGGGGAGAAAAAGAGCCCGATGATCCCGAAGATGATGGCAAAACCCTTGCCGATGTCGGCCGCGATCCGGGTGGCCTTATGGAGCGGCATCCGCCCGGCAAGCCATGCCCGGAGCACACGTCCGCCATCCATGGGGAATGCCGGGATCAGGTTGAAGAAGCACAGGATTATGTTGAGCATGCCGAGATATCCGAGGATAAAAATGAGCACCCCGGCCATCCCCGGACTGACATTGAACAACGGGACAGCGTAGGCCATCAGGGAACAGAGGATCCCAAAGACCAGGCTTGCAACCGGTCCTACAAGTGCCATGGGAAGTTCGGCTTTCGGGTCAGGTATCCCTTCCTCCATCGTTGCAATGCCCCCGAAGATCATAAGGGTGATGCTATTGATCCTGATCCCCTTTGCTCTCGCCACGAGCGAATGGGCGAGCTCGTGCACAAGCACGCCGAAGAAGAGTCCTAATGCAACTATCGTCCCGACGATATAGGGAACGAACCCGGCAGTGAGGAGACTTGTATCGATCGGGACACCGATGCTGGCAATGTCCTCGATCGTATAATTGATCTGGCTGCCGATGATCCAGGCAAAGAGCGGGATGACTAACAGAAAGGTATAGTGTATGTGAATCGGGATGCCAAATATGCTCCCGATCCGAAAAGACCCGTCCATAATGAAAGGATTATCTTTTTAACTCTTAAGTATATACTTTCATCTGATAACGATGGAAACCCAGATTACGGATTTGTTCGGGCTTCAGATCTATACGGACAAGGGAATGTTTGTCGGCGAAGTCGAGGATGTTCTCATCGACGTAGACCAGAAGAAGATCGAGTCGATCATTGTCGGCAAGGTCAACGACCAGCTCTTCGAGCTTAAGAACTTCAAGGGCCTCAAGATCCCCTATCGCATCATCAGCGCGATCGACGATATTGTCCTGATCCGCCACCTGCCGGGTGCCTTTACGGGCGGCAGCACCGTGGAAGAGTAAGGTACTGCCGGAAGGACAGCGGGAGAGTTCCCCATATTTTATCTGCACTCCCGCATGGTATTCGTATGGAAAACCGCGAGATATTCTCTGGCCTGACCGCCATTCCCCCTGTTTTTGTCCGGATTGACGGGCGGGCATTCCACCGTCTCGCTGATTGTCTTGGCCTTGAGAAGCCGTTCGATGAATTTTTCCACAAGGGAATGGTGACTACCTGTATCTCGCTTGTCGCGGACAGTGGTCTTAATCCCGATTTTGCCTATACGTTCTCGGACGAGATCAGCCTCTATTTCACGAAGCTCCCGTTTTCCGGCCGGGTGGAGAAGATCGATTCGGTGGCAGCATCCTATGCTGCCAGTTCTTTTACGCTCGCCCTTGGCGGGAAGATGCTCGCTGCCTTCGACGCCCGAATGATCCCGGCGACTCCCGCGTGGGCGGTCGAATACCTGGCAAACCGGCAGGCAGAGGCGTGGCGCAATCATATCAATGCCTACTGCCAGCAGGCTCTGATCGAAGAGGGGATGGATGCCCGGAAAGCTGCGGAAAAGCTCAAAGGCCTGCAGGCAAAGGACCTGCACGAGATGATGCATATCCGGGGCCTCAACCTCGCGACCACCCCCGCATGGCAGCGCCGGGGGACTTTGGTCTACAAGAAGATCACGGAGAAGGAGGGATTCAATCCTATCACCAGGGAAACCGTGATAGCGGAGCGGAGTTCTGTGGTTGCGGAATCGGAGCTGCCGCTGTTCGCGAGCCCGGAGGGGAATGAGTTCCTGGCGAAGGTGCTGGGCGGG
>PMKW01000094.1:0-7393 GCA_003157895.1 Methanoregula sp.
CCCCTTGTCCTGACCGCACACAACGGAGCAATCATACTGTACGGCCAGCCCCACAAAGGAGTTGTGCTCCGTATCGTAGACAATGAAGCCCGTAAAACTGCACACCGGTTTCTTGCTCATTTTACCCGCACAAACAAGGACTGACCAATTTCCTGCTATCCCCCAATTTTATTTTACTTTTTCTTTCAGCAGCAGGGTTCTCCGGTAGGGTCATATTTTAAATAACCCGGTTTCCAATAATTAAAGGATATCGATGGACTTTGAGATCACCAGCGATAAAAGAAATGAACTTTTATCCCGAAGAGAGGTTCAGTTTACTCTCAAATACGATGGAGCGACTCCCTCCCGCATGCAGATCATTGGCAAACTCTGCGCCCTGCTCAATATCAAAGAGCACCAGATAACCCTTGACACGCTGCACAGCAGATTTGGTAAAACTGAAATTACCGGTTCCGCACGCATCTACGATAGTGAAGAGAGCAGGAACAAGATTGAACGCCCGCATCTGGCAGCGCGCGGAATGCCCAAGCCCAAGGAAGAGGGAGCGGCATAACAATGGCAGCCAAGAAAGCAGCCGCAAAAGGACCCAAGAGGGGTGCATACTTCAAGGTGGATGGCGTCAAGGTTACCACCGCAAAGAAATATTGCCCCCGCTGCGGACCCGGCTTCATGATGGCGGACCACAAGGACCGGACCACCTGCGGCAAGTGTGGATATACCGAATTCAGAAAATAAGATTCAATGCCTGTTTTTGGGCAGATACTNNGGGAGGTACTTCAAGATCCACAGCAGATCACGGGGATTGCATTCTCACAGGGCCCTGGGCTTGGTCCCTGCTTAAGAACGGTTGCTACAGCTGCACGGTCGCTTGCACTAGCACTGGAGATTCCCCTTATCGGCGTTAATCATTGCGTCGCTCACGTAGAGATTGGGTGCTTTGCAACCGGATGTCAGGATCCTATTGTATTGTACGCAAGCGGGGCAAATACGCAGGTGATCGGATACCTGAACGGGCGTTATCGAATCTTTGGCGAGACACTTGATATCGGGATAGGAAACGCACTGGACAAGTTCGCCCGTACAAAAAACCTCCCACATCCCGGCGGTCCCCTCTTAGAGACACTGGCAAAAGATGGGCAGTATATTGATCTTCCCTATACCGTGAAGGGGATGGATCTTGCATTCTCCGGGCTTGTTTCAGCGGCAAAAGAGAGCGGGGGGCCGCTGCCTGATGTCTGTTACAGCCTCCAGGAAACCGCCTTTGCCATGTGCGTGGAAGTAACCGAACGTGCGCTGTCGCTGACCGGCAAGAATGAGGTCCTGCTTGTTGGAGGTGTCGGGGCGAACCGGCGCCTCCAGGAAATGCTGCGAATCATGTGCGAGGATCGCGGGGCCCGTTTTTTTGTTCCGGAACAGAAATATCTTGGTGACAACGGGGCTATGATAGCATATACGGGAAAACTGATGCTGGAGAGCGGGGTCTCACTCCCGGTACATGCCTCTCAGATCAACCCCTCTTTCCGCTCCGATGAAGTGGAAGTTACATGGAAACATGATGAAGTAACCCCTCATTCGGGTCTTCCTGCAGGTCATAACGCAACGCAGAAACGCGGTGCAGAGGCGATAATCACAATAACGGGTACTACAGTAGAGAAACGCCGCGTATCGAAACGGTATAGGGTACCTGCTCTTGACAAGCGTCTGATCGCCGAACGGACGCGGGCCGAGGCCCGCCTGATCGCGGTCGCACGCAAAGGTGGGGTACCGACACCTATCATGAGCGATATCACATCAGATACCATAAGGATGGAATATGTGGAAGGGACACTCCTCACCGATAACCTTTCTAAAACGACGGTACAGGAAGCAGGCCGTATGGTCGGAAAGCTGCATACGGCAGGGATCATGCATGGCGATCTGACAACGAGCAACCTGATCCTGCGTACAAGTGACGGGAGATGCGTGGTGATCGATTTTGGTCTTTCACAGGTGACATCAGAGATCGAGCAGAGGGGTGTTGATATCCATGTTTTTTTCCAGACACTGGAGAGTACTGCACCGAAACGAGCGGAATTATTAAAAATCGCATTTATTACCGGGTATATGGAAACCTTTGCAGGGGCTACTGATGTGATCTGCCGTGAAAACGAGATAGGGTTGCGGGGGCGGTACCTGTGAAGATCACTATGGTCACTAGCAATGCGGGCAAGGCTGCAGAAGTGGCAGCGTTCTTCAGCGGATCTCTTGAGGTGAGTCATGTTGATTTAGAAGTCCCGGAGTACCGTTCGGGAGATGTTGCAGAGATCGCAAGGGAAAAAGCCCGGTACGCATACGGGCAGCTGAACATCCCGATCATCGTGGACGACACCGGCTTTTTTATCGATGCACTGCACGGTTTTCCCGGCCCCTATGCGGCATATGTCCTGAATTCCATCGGTAACGTAGGTATTCTGAAACTTATGGAGGGCATATCGGATCGTAATGCTCGGTTCACCACCGGGATTGCTTATGCTGATGAACACGTCATAGAGGTCTTCACCGGCACGCTGGAGGGTGTGATCGCCCTCTGTCCCGTGGGGAAAAACGGATTCGGATACGATCCAATCTTCTTACTGGGTAAAAAGACGCTTGCTGAGATCTCCTTCGATGAGAAGAGCAGGATCTCCCACCGTGCCCGGGCACTTTCCTCCTTCCGGGACTGGTTTATTGCAAAACATGCTAAAAATATCGGATAACGAAAACGGTTATTATGTCTTACAGCTTTGTTATAAGGGCAGACAGGAGTGTTTCATAATGGCAAAGTTCCCAGAAGCCGAAGCACGGCTACTCAACGTCAAAATATGCATGCACTGTAACGCACGCAATGCAATTCGCGCAACCACCTGCCGCAAGTGCGGCTACCAGAACCTGCGCCCCAAGAACAAGGAAAGAAAAGCGTAATCTTTCAGTTCTATATCGTTCTTTTTCCTATTTTGTTATCTGATATCTGAATTGACCTGATCTGGTTTTTAGTCAAAAATCCGCGTACGGGTAATTAACCAGTACTCATGCCGCGTAATACGTCACGCGCTTGCCTTTCTTGGCATATTCGCCGGCAAACGTTTCGATGTTGCGTTTGTACCCGAGGCGATCAACAAAACCCATTTCGCGAAGCTTCTCACGGACCCGCATCACATCGGTTTCATCAGCCCAGTCTTTTGTATATACGTAGATGACCTTGCGGTTGTCGCGGGAATCGGGATTGGGTTTGGCTGTGCTGACCTTTGCCGATATTCCCAGTTCTCTGGTAACCGTCGCATCCCGCACTTTCTTCCAAGAGGCATCAACCTGATCCGGCTCTTGGAAGATAAGCCATTTGCCGGCATTTTCGTCTTCGATCGCTTCCGATGCACTGCCCGGGGCATCCAGCACAATCCAGTACATCTGGGTTGTTTTAGTAGGGAGAACTCCTTCACCGTTACAAAGCATGGCGTATATTGTTTCAGGATTGGAAAATCGCAAAAGCATGGCTTCAGCGAGCTGAGGATATTCATCCTTGAATTTTTCAAAAATTGCAATAAGATCTGCCCTGAAGTCAACACCACCTTCAACCAGCGCGTAGAGATACCTGTCTTGGGAACGAAAGCCCCGGTTCAGGAGGTGCTCGAAGATGCCATATGCCACATCTGCCAGCGCTTCGGGATCGACTTCAGCCATGAGTACCAGTCAGGTGTTGACAAAAAAATAGTTTTGGTATTGTATTTTGGTAATGTTCTTTGTTTTGGGATTAAGGGGGAAAAATATTAGCACAAAAAATCCATTCCTAATCGTCAATCGGAAGATAAAGCGCGCCGATATTTGTAATTGGCGAATGATTTAAGAGCGTATGCAGCGAACATGTACCAATTATGGAATGGAAACGTGACTGGGGACTTACTACACGGGTCTGGCTGACAGGGCTGCTATTATTACTGCTCTACCTTGTGTTCATGACTATACTATTTGTCTTATTCCCAAGTGCCAGTATCTGGTTATTTGTCATCCTGGCAGTTGGTATGGGACTTGTCCAGTACTTCTTCTCGGATAAGATGGTACTCTGGTCAACTGGTGCACGGGTGATTGAGGAAGACGAATATCCGGAACTTCATCTGATAGTAGAGAAACTCAGCAAAGAGGCAGGTCTTCCCCTGCCAAAGATCGCCATTATGCAGAGTCCCGTTCCAAACGCGTTTGCAACCGGCAGGAACCCAAAGCATGCGGTAGTTGCCTGCACGGATTCCATTATGCGTCTCCTGACCCGCGAAGAACTCGAAGCAGTTCTTGCCCATGAACTGTCACACGTTAAAAACCGCGATATTTTGACAATGACGATGGCAAGCTTCATCGCTATGATTGCATCGATGATTATGCAGAGCTATTTCTTTTCTGCACTGTTCGGCGGGCGCAACAGGGAGGGAGGCAGCTGGATCATTGTCTGGATCGTGTCGATTATCGTATATGCCATCAGCACGTTGTTAATCCTCGCACTTTCACGGTACCGTGAATTTGCTGCAGACCGTGGCAGCGCATTGATCACAAGAAACCCACGGGCGCTTATTTCTGCGCTTAACAAGATTAGCGGTCGGATGGATATAGTGCCTATCGAGGCAAAAGCAAAAGTGGAGGGGGCAAATGCTTTTTTTATCATTCCTGCACTCTCCGGGAATACAATCATGGAACTCTTCTCGACCCATCCAACTCTTGAAAAGAGGATCGTAAATCTCGAGAAAGTCGAGGCCGAACTAAGAGGATATTAATCTTTTCTCCGGCGACATAATTGCACTTTTTTCATGGAAATTCCGGTAAAAGTTCCTATCGTAAATCTCTTTAATGCTTCTCCAGATTCCTTGCTGGTAATCAGTCTCTGATCCATAAGGACTGGACTGTTTTATTCGCCCATAGTATACCAACCGTTTATATTATATCTCCCAACACTCAGTCAGATATAAGGGAATGAACACTCAATCAGCCTCCGTGCTTTATATTGATGATGATGTAGCCCTATTGGAAATGATCAAGCTGATGTCAGAGCAGTCGCGGGAGATGACCATTCAGACAGCACAATCCGCAAAAGAAGCACTCGGAATTCTTGTCCGGAACAATTTCGATGCGATAATCGTCGATTACGATATGCCGGAGATCAGCGGGATTGAATTTTTGAAGATTTTCAGGAAGCAAGGGGACACAACGCCAATTATCATGTTCACCGGTGTTGGTGGAGAATACGTCGCAATAGAAGCATTAAACAACGGTGCTAATTTCTTTTTGAAAAAAGGGGAGGACCCGCACCACCAGTTCCGTGAACTGGTTGTCATGGTCAAAAAAGCAATGGAGCGCAGTTCTCTGGGAAGGGCCCTTGGCACAACGCAGAGGATCATAGCAGATATGATCAATTTTTCTTCCGATCCGAGTTTTGCCATTGACTGTGATGGTAAGGTAGTCGCATGGAATAATTCCATTGAGCAGTTGACAGATGTGCCCGCAAATGCAATTATGGGAAAAGGCGACAATATTTATTCTGAACCTTTTTTTGGAACACGGAAAAAGATGCTGGTAAACCTTGTTTTTGAATCAGACGAGGAGATCCAACGCCAGAAATATATGCTGATAAGCAGAATCCCGAAAGGTCCGGTTATTGCGGTTACTCGCGGATTAAAAAAGGAAGGCGGGGAATGGACGCTCTGGATGAAAGCCATGCCGGTGTATGACAGCCAGGGCCAGTTTATTGCATCAATAGGGACAATCCGCGATGTAACGACAACATTCAGCGATGTTGTGATCAGCAATTCGAAACTGAATGAGGCTGACCAACTGGCAGATGTCGCATCGGTGGATACCCCAAAGTCGAAAGCGGGCTTTTTCAACAAGATCCTCGGGAAATCATCCTTGCATTACAAGGAGGGAATTATCCTGTATATGAAGGAAAAAAAGTATATCGAGGCAATAGCGGCATTCGATAAGGCACTTGAGGGAGACAACAAACTTGCCCATGTCTGGAATGACCGCGGCACGTGTTTCCGGGAAATCGGTGACCACACAAGTGCCCTCAAATCCCTGTTCCGAGCCGTTGAACTATCACCGGATAATCCCGAATATCTTTTCAACCTAGGTGAAACCCTTGAAATGATCGGTGTAATGAACATGAGTAACAAATATCTCGATTCCGCCATCCAGACCTTCAAGATAGTGGTGAACCAGATGCCTAACAATGCAAGTGCCTGGAACCACTTGGGAATCTGCTTCAAGGAGATGGGAAAAACGCAGGAGTCCAAGTTCTACTTTGATCGCGCCCGGGATATTATCCTTTGGAAAAAAGATACTCCCATCAAGCGCAAGCGTGATGAATATTTGTAACGGATAGACGACTATTACAGATGTGCGCTCTTCCTTGTTTCTCTGGCAATGCCTGCCGGTATTTTCATTACACACCATGCAGCGATTCTTGGCGGGACATCGTTCATGCCGGGAGAGAAATACGCCCAACAACCCGAAATACATGAAACCAACAAAGGTAACAATTAATACTCCCCCCTCCCAAAATTGTAGAGCACAGTGCATCGATGGTCTAGAGGAATGACTTAGGCCTTCCAAGCCTATAGCCCGGGTTCGATTCCCGGTCGATGCATTGAGGGCTCGTGGTCTAGTTGGCTATGACGTCGCCTTCACACGGCGAAGATCTCGAGTTCGAATCTCGACGGGCCCATCTTGTTTTTTTAACGTTTTCCTGTTCAGATCCCCTCTTGGATAAAAAGGCTCCTGATCAATCCGCAGGATCCTGAAATGAATTTCAAGCGCATGGGGGGTACCTCCTACCCCCCTGCCAATTAATTTCCAAGTTGGGGGTGACCCCCCTCCCGTTTTGACAACTGCGAGCCGATGTACCAATTAGCGATATATCTTACATCATCTAAACTTCAAAACACAAGGAACACCCACGCTTCGAATTCCTGGTAAAACCTTTAGATCCGTTTGATCTCATCCGCTGTAAGCATCCCGATCTTTTCATGGTAATGCCGGGCATATTCCTTGGCATCTCCGAAATCCTCCTTCCATTAGAGAGGATTCAGGTCCCGCTCGTGTTCCTGTCTGCATGGTTCATCTGTCGCTGTGCGGCAGAACACTGTCCTGTAGTATCACGTTTTGTCCGTATGGACAATTCAATGTTGAGATTATGAACCGGGGGGACGAAACCAAAAACGAGAAACTCCCCCGCAGGGAAAATATTGTGCAGTCCCGCCGGCCGGATTGTTCCGGACGACAGACGGACCGCGTGCAATAGGAAAAAGTGAGATTATGCGTTCTTCATCTTGGCTTTTGCGACGAATCCGTCTTTGCCGATGTAGTACATGAAGCCCTTTTCCTTGGCAATCTTCTC
>PMKW01000094.1:7415-7695 GCA_003157895.1 Methanoregula sp.
CGCTGGATCTTTTCTTTTCCAATTTTGGTTCCCATTTAAACACCTCAAAACCTCTATTGGGTTTTGATAATGAGAGTTAACGCCTGATTATATAAAAGGTTTCCGTCGAAAGCCCGTCGATATCCGGATTTTTACCACTTATTTAAGGTTTTTTTGGTCATTGTGCCACACTATTCACTCCGATTAAAAACGCTGTAAAAATACCCCGTTTGTCAATATTCCCACGTTTAACGGCCTGAATGCATGGCGGCGCGGTTTGGTGCACCGGATGTGTAAGCGC
>PMKW01000149.1:0-178 GCA_003157895.1 Methanoregula sp.
GTATTATCCCGAAAAGTTCTGGTCGTATATTAATACCTTCAATGTGCAGTGTTATCCATCCTGGAAGAATACAACAGCCCTGGGATCCTGTCAGAAAAATACGATGGCTGCCCTCTCCATAGACAGTGCGAAGATCGATACCTGTTCACAGGGTACTGAAGGCATTACCCTGCTGAAA
>PMKW01000149.1:213-4536 GCA_003157895.1 Methanoregula sp.
ATCTTCCACACCGGCTCCCAGTACTAATATCAATACCACCGGCGGATGCGGATAACCATTTTTTACGGGAACTGAATATTATTCTGAACCGTAAATTTTTTTGTGGCAGAAACCAGCATGGAGCATTTGGGATTATTCCGATCCGGTGAAACCCGGTATACCAGGATATGATAAGGGAACCGGTCCTTTACGACATCCCTCGCTCCCGATGAACGCCGCCCGGTCCCCTCTGGGGATGCCCGGGGTCTTCCAGGCAGGTCATGCAGGTTTGGGGAATGGAAGCGCACGGGAACTTTTTTGCCCCTCCGGCAGGAAAACGCCCGGGTGCGGACATAAGGGAGAGGATTTGTGGAACCGTCATACCCAGCTCCCGTCCCAGATGAAACCGGGAAATGGCTGGTGTTTTGGGGTCCGGGCATATCCGGGGCCTTCAGAGTATTCCGGCCTGTACTGCATCCCCGGGTCCGGAACAATAGTGTAAAAGACAGGTCGTTTCTGGGATATGCATAAAACCGATGCAGTCCTATGTCTTTCATCATCCGGAGACGAGGTCTACCGTCAACCACCCGATAAAACGGCTGATGACTTCGGTTTTCACGGAGATGATATCCGCACTATGCCAGCAACAACCCGCATATTCTCCTCTGACATTCTGTACTTTATGGCAGAATGTCCTGAACTGCAGGGTTTCTTTGGGAACAATCCCACCGGTCATGCACGCGGAATAAGATGTAGTAAATGAGGTATATCATGTCACAACAACTCGGGGGACAACCCATAATTATCCTTAAGGAGGGAACAACGCGGAGCCGGGAAGACGAGGCCCGGAACAGCAACTTTGCCGCAGCAAAGGCCGTGGCGGCAGCAGTCCGCTCAACCCTTGGCCCCAAAGGTATGGACAAGATGCTCATCGACGGGATGGGAGACATCACCATTACCAACGACGGGGTTACCATTCTCAAGGAAATGGATATCGAACACCCTGCGGCAAAAATGATGGTCGAGGTTGCAAAGACGCAGGATGCTGAAGTGGGCGACGGTACAACAACGTCCGTTGTCATTGCTGCCGAGCTTTTGAAGAATGCCGAGGGGCTCCTTGCCCAGGGCGTCCACCCGACCGTGATTGCCGAAGGCTACCGGATGGCAGCGGTAAAGTCGCTTGTGATCCTTGACGGGTTTGCTATCACGGTAAAACCGACCGATACGGTAATATTAAAGAAGATCGCCGAAACAGCACTGACCGGCAAGAACGCTGAAGCCCGGAAGGAGCGGCTCTGCGATCTCATCGTCAAGGCTGTCGTATCGGTCACCGACCCTGACGGGAAAGCGGATCTCGCCCACATCAACGTAGAGAAGAAAGTCGGCGGCTCGGTGGATGATTCAGTCCTCATCGAAGGCATGGTCATTGACAAGGAAAGGGCGCACCCGAATATGCCCAGGTCCGTAAAAGACGCCCAGATCCTACTCCTCAATGCGGCGCTCGAATTCAAAAAGACCGAAGTCAATGCGAAGATCAATATCTCCGCACCCGGGCAGGCACAGGCGTTCCTCGACGAAGAGGAACGCATGGTCCATGCGATGATAGACAAGGTTACCCGGAGCGGGGCGACTGTCCTCTTCTGCCAGAAAGGGATCGATGATGTGGCACTCCATTACCTTGCCAGGGCCGGTATCCTTGCCGTCAGACGGGTCAAGAAGAGCGACTGCGAAAACCTTGCCCGGGCAACCGGGGCAACCATTGTAAACAGTGTCGATGCGATCACAGCAAAGGATCTCGGCACTGCCGGACTTGTCGAGGAGAAAAAGGTCTCGGGCGATGAGATGATCTATATCTCGAAATGCAAAAACCCGAAAGCGGTCTCTATCATTCTCCGGGGCGGGACGGAACACGTAGTTGACGAACTCGAACGTGCCATCCACGACGCCCTGATGGTCGTTTCGGTAGTCATCGAAGGAAAGAAGATCGTTGCCGGAGGCGGCGCCCCCGAGACCGAACTCTCGCTCCGTCTCCGCGAATATGCTGCCACGGTCGGAGGCCGGGTCCAGCTTGCCATCGAAGCATTTGCTGCATCAATGGAGATCATTCCGAGAGCACTTGCCGAGAATGCCGGGCTCGATGCAATTAACATGCTCGTGGATATGCGGGCCGAACACGAAGCCGGAAAGAAGACCTTCGGTGTCAATGCGGAAACCGGGAAACCCACGGACATGTTAAAAGCCGGCGTTGTCGAGCCGCTCCGGGTGAAGACTCAGGCAATCTCCAGCGCAGCGGAGGCGGCAGTCATGATCCTCCGTATCGACGATATCGTTGCATCCTCGAAAGCATCAGGACCCGACACCGGGATGCCCCCCGGCGGCATGGGCGGTTACTGATCCTCTTTCTCTTTTTATGTCATGATGACAAATAATAAAAAAACCGGTGCAATGCATCTGATTATGATATTTTTTTGGTTCTGTAGAAATCCTCTTTTCACGTGATGATCGCCCCCCCTGCGCCAGCCCTGCCCCCATGGGGGGCGGGGGAGCATTGCGATGCCCCGGCATGAGCTGAACTGAAAATTTCCCTGCGATTGCGTACAGGTAATATGGCGCAATCGCAACCGGGGGATGCCATAGCGGCGGGGGCAGAGCCCAAAAGAGCGTCATAATTAATATCAAAATGATATCTCCAGAGCAATTTTTTTGTTTTTTACCGTGCACAAATACCTGCCAGCTTTCATCGGACTGCCCGGCAAACCCGCTGCCCGGGGCGCGTTCCGGAATATCCTGAATTACCTTGCAGATAAAAATCCGGTACCGGAGATGCGAGGAGGAACAGGCACCATTACGGATCCCTTATTGCAGTGACCGTATCGTACCGGCCGGCCGCAGATCTGTGTAGGCGGGAAAGGGATACAGAGAGAATGGACAGGATATCCGATCCTGAAAATAAACAGGGTTAAGCAGCCCGGCTCTTCACGACGAGCCACGCATTCTCGCCGCCTTTTTTGAAACGGATGAGATTGTACTTTCCGGTAAACTCTCTGCCGTGGAGGACGACCTCGATCCGATCTTCCTCCCAGACAAGCAGGGTAAAGGTACCGGTATCCCGTATCTTCACCGCACCGGCACCGTACTCGCCCTCGGGAATCGTGCCCGTAAAACCGATATACTCCATCGCATGGTCTTCCACCGCAATCGCAAGGCGCCGTTCGCCGCTCTTCTCCGGCAGGCCCTTTGGGACTGCCCAGCTCTTCAGGACGCCGTCATGTTCGAGCCGGAGGTCGAAATGGTGATGTTTCGCGAAATGCTCGTGAAGAACGAAACGGGGTTCCGGGTCTGCAGTCAACGTCCCATGCTCCGCTTGCAATCCCGTACGAGGTCTTTGAGTTCCCGTGCCGCTGCCGCGATGTCCGGATATGCGACAACCGCCGAGATCACCGCAATACCGTCCGCCCCGGCCGCGATCACGTCCCTTGCATTCTGCCGGTTGATACCGCCGATTGCAATAACGGGGATGGAAACCGCACGGCGGATCTCCCTGAGCCGGTCAAGACCGTAGCCGGGTCCTGCGTCATCTTTCGATTCCGTGGAAAACGTGGGGCTGAGGGCAAGGTAGTCTGCACCCTCCTGCACGGCCTGTAACGCTTCCTTAACGGTGCCAACCGAGACCCCGATGATGAAACCTTCAGGGGCAGCGAGCTGCCGGGCCGTACTGGCCCGCATGTCACCCTGGCCAAGGTGGACACCGTCCGCACCGGAGGCCATTGCCACGTCCAGCCGGTCGTTGACAATAAAAAGAGTCCCGCTCTTCCGGGTGATTGCACGAAGTTCCCGTGCGGCCCGGAGGAGTTCCAAAGGACTGCAGGTCTTGTCACGAAGCTGGATGGCATCGGCACCGCCACAAGCGGCCTGCTGTGCTATCCCGGCATGGGACCGTCCGCCGCCAATCGTCTCATCGGTAATAACGTACAACTCGAGGTTCATACAAAACGGTCAGGGAGTCCGGATCCGTGCACCTGCGGCCAAATCCTGCAGGGTCAGGTTCTTAAGCTCGTCGAACAGTGCCGTCTTGAAGGAGAACGGACCGTGCGACACAGCCGCCGCCTTCTCGCCGGCAAGGCCGAATGCCGCGAGTGCAGCAGCTGCAGCGGTTACCGGCTCCTTTGATTCCGCACAGAACACTCCGGTCACGGATGCCGCCATACACCCGGTGCCGGAGATGCTGCCCATCAGGGAGTGGCCATTCTCCACCAGCAGGGTGTGCTTCCCGTCCGTGACAATATCCGTTGCCCCGCTGACGGCCACGGTAATGCCGAGGGTTGTTGCAAGCCCGCGTGCTAT
>PMKW01000126.1:0-1092 GCA_003157895.1 Methanoregula sp.
CTCGATATTAAGCGCCTTCCCTGACAGGGAAACCTGTGCAATCCCGCGGGTGATGCCGAGGTAATAAGCATAGCGGTGAGTAAGCTCCTCGACCTGCACGGCCATGCCACCGGAAACCGCCCGGACCAGATCCGAGCGCCTTAGGGCAAATCGTTCGCCGCAGATATGCAGATCCAACACTTCATGGAGCGTGCCTTCGCTGTCAACAGCTCTGCATCCGGTCCGCTGGAGATATCCTGCTTTTTCCATCATACACAACCACCTTCTGTCGTATACTGGCGTCAGTTCAGGGAGTATATAACGGGTCAGCGTGTGCAGGGTGAAAGTGAAAGATTAGCCAGGTTATCCAAAATCGATTATCCGATATCAGGGCACTTTACGGGACTTATCCATGCAGGCATTCAGGACCTGTTCCATAAAGAAGAGCGTCCCGTTGACTCCTGCAAGAGGAACGGGTGCGAGCCTCACAACACCTCTCAGGGGAGGCGTGATACCATAAAACGCCCGGTTGCCGCTCACGGACCGTTCAAAGGAGGAACCAAGGACAAGATCAGGATTATGCTGCCCGATTATTGTTTTTACTTGTGTCAGTCCTGTCACCAGAGCGGCGGGATAGCGGGATGTACCGCCCGGGTTCCGTGTCCCGAGAAACCGGATGTCGGCATCCAGATAGTGGTCAAGCGCCTGTGCAGCAAATTCCGCATACGATGCCCCGGCAAAAATCACGACCGTTGGCGGATCGAACCTCCGCAGGAACTTATCGCAGATGCGGACGGTCTCTTCCTCCTGCTGCGATAGTTCCCGAAGAACAGGATCGATATCCGATTCCTCAAAGGCAGTGCCCAGCCTTTCAAAGGTTGCCCGCAGCGTGCCAAACCCAAGGGTCCCGCCAAGATACTCACCGACACTGCTCCTGAAATCCCCGTTAGTACCAATTGTATATATCGAGGCGGTGCGGGTCTTTTTGAGGGCATCGCGGCAAAAAACCGTGGCAACCGGGACAGATGCCAGACCGAGCAGCCGCCGGATTTCCTGCAGGTTTCCCTTAAAGAATGGATCGATCAGGCAGACCCCGTCGATATTCACCCCGTC
>PMKW01000126.1:1109-15153 GCA_003157895.1 Methanoregula sp.
GCAGGGACGCAGGTCGTGATCACCGCAATACGGTTGCCGGTACCGGTAAGCTCTCCGATTACTTCGCGGAGCCGGTCTTCCGATCCGAAGATCACCTCGTTTTCCAGGATAAAGGTGCCGTGAAGGGGTGCATGCAGGAGCGTCGTGGGATAATAGTAACAGCCGCTGGAGCCGTGGATAACGACAGTCATACCCTCGAACCCCGCAAGACCGGCTGCAGCCCCGGTCATGGCACAGGGCCAGAGAGGGTTATCGCATTCAGGCATGGATCGCCCGCCTCCAGCGGTGGAGCATCCGCCGTATTCCCGTAGTACCAACCACGGGATGGACCGGCAGCGGATATGCTTCCGGGTTCCCGCTGACGCGGATATGCAGGGCATCGGCAGCTTCCCTTGCTGCCTTTGAACTCTCGGGATCCATGACCGGCCCGCAGAAAACCCCTTTTGTATCGCCAATGTCAGCAAAGTCTGCAAGGACCTCTGCCTGGAGAGCCTGCTCGATTCCGAGTGCCCGTCTCCCGTCTATCCTGCAGGCATCTGCAATGGAATTAATGAACGCAAGGGTATCCGAGAGGCCGGTGGGGAACGACGGGATATACGGTGTCCCGAACCGTTGCCGAAGGTGATCCCCGACCGGCACCAGCAATGGGTTACGGAGGATGTTGAGTTGTGCAGCGCCCAGTGCCGGAACATCGTCAAGAGAGAGATTATGCACGAAGCGTATCCCCACCGGCAGTCCAAGCAGGGCAAGGAGCCGCACCACTTCGGCATAGTTCTCCTCCACCTCGTATTCAAGATTTTTTTCCCCGATGATATTCACGCACGGGCCTGCCTTTGAGGGTTCTTGTAAATCCGCAAGCGCGATAAGGGCGTTATTGACGCCGTCCTGAAACGACCCCCCCAAAAAGCCGTCAGTAGGAACGGGGATAACCGGTACCGGCCAGTTCCGGCCGCAGACTGCCTCCACATCATCGCCGATGGTAGCGACAATGCAGGTGGAGAGAACAAAAACTGCCATAACATCCCTCTCGCAGACGGACTGAATAGACCGGGCAAGGGCGTCTTCGCCGCCAAAAACAATGTCGCTCTCGCCAAGAGCGGAAGATACAATGTCCGGGAGGGTTGCCCGCTCATTGTCGGGCATCGTCGCGTGAAAGAGGGAAAAATTGTGGTGGGCGCATCCCCTGGGGCCATGGATGATACTTGCAGCATTAAGAACCTGGGTCGTTACCGAGAGTGCTCCCGTGAGGGTACATCCCCCGGACCTAGATGTATGCATAGGCGAGGGTTTCAAGTTCATCGATCTCGAGAGGGTTGGGGATCGTCAGGCTGGTATTCTCCATGATCCGGGTGGCAAGCGAGCGGTAGCGGGAAGCCTGCGCAGAAGCCGGCTCATACTCAATCACGGTCTTCCGATTCAGTTCGGCGATCTGCACTACACGGTCGCGGGGGATGAATTCTACAAGTGTGCTGTTCACCCGCTGAGCGAACTCAGCGACCAGTTCCTCTTCCTTCGGCTGGCCCTTGGCATTGCAGATGACTCCGGCAAGCCGGCACTTGCTCTTTATACGCGACGCCAGCCGCTTTATTGCCTTGCAGATATTGTTCGCCGCATAGAGCGACATCAGTTCGCCCGACGTGACAAGGTAGATCTCCTGTGCGTACCCCTCCCGCATGGGCATGGCAAAGCCCCCGCACACTACATCGCCCAGTACATCATAGAGGATGACGTCCCCCTTGAGCGCCCCGAATTTCTCCAGCAGCTGGAAGGTGGCAATGATGCCCCGGCCGGCACACCCAACCCCGGGTTCCGGCCCGCCGGCTTCGACACACCGGACACCGTTGTAACCCTTGAACACAATCTCCTCAAGCGAGAGCTCCGCATTGCCCCGTTCCCTCACAAGATCCATCACCGTCGGGATGAACGTCCCGTGCATCAGCATACGGGTGCTGTCCCGCTTAGGGTCGCAGCCGATCTGCAGGATATCAAGCCCCATACCGGATAACGCGGCAGAAAGGTTGGCCGATGTCGTAGATTTCCCGATACCTCCCTTGCCATACAGGGCGATCTGCTTCATGAGGGTACCATGGAACGGCTGTTTATATGAGATTTACTTAAGATAACTCAAGTAAAATGATTTTCAATAGTAACTGTATCTTTCCGTTTGATTTTCCTTTCTTTTTTTAAGATAATTTTGCGCGGACAGGATTATCCTGTCCTGCCATGGTTCCCCAAGGCTGTATAATTTTTATTTTACTCTTGCCAGTCAATTTGACCCTTTGAGATTCTCAATATTGCAAGTCTGTATGCAATCATTGAAAACACCGTTATTATGGTCAACAGAAAAAGCTATTTTACACGCACTTAAGCAATCTGAATAACTAAATTTACCAGGACTGCCCTGTCCGCCCCCGGAAAGGTTTGTTGTATTTATCCGTTGAGTCAGTTGTGTCTGAATGGCTGTAATGGTAGGTATTGTTGTGGGTACTGGTGTTGGTATTCCCCGGGCGAAGGTTTCCAGCGACCCCCGCTTGTTGATCTTATCTGAAGCCGGATTGTATATCCATTCTGTTGAGCTTACACTCCGTGGGTTATTTGCCCCCGGGGATAGCACATCGGATTTTATGAAATAGGAATTATTCTCATTCTCGTTAACTTCCCACGTGGTATGCCCATCACTACCGACAGTGCCGTTAGCATAAAAAACCATTCCGTTCAGCCAGGAGCCGATTATTGGATTCTGGTTTGATGGGGTTGTCTCAATGGTCGTAAATGCAGGTTCAGGTGCAGGTGCCGATGTTGGCGATATCGTTATTGTTTCAGAAGAAGTAACGCCGGTATTCTGATTTAAATTAACGAAACCTATGATAATGAGAACTGCCACCAGTACTGCGATAATGAGAGCTGCCATCAATAAAAGGATAATAGAGAGATATTTCATATCCTCCTTTTCATCTGGTTGGCGATAAATTTATCCAAAACGTGATGAAACGTCCAGGGTGATCGCTGCCCCGCATTGACAACAGCGTCTCGCCATTGCGTTTCTTTTAGCTTTGTCGCGATAGGAATGTTTTTCGCCGAGTATAGACCACACTTAATGGTTTATGGATTACCCCATGAAAAAATGGAATGCAACCGGTATTTTAATCGTTCTGGTTATCGGGATGGTTTTGATGAGCGGATGCACAAACACCGGATCCACGAGCACGGCTCCGGTGGCAACACCCACTCCGCAGATCGTTAACGAGACGGTGCTCGTAACTCCAACCCAGACACCAGCGATATCGCCGAATTCGACATCCGTATCCGTACCTGGGACCAATCAGACACAATCAACCCAGGATCCGATAATCGGTTCCTGGCTGAACGGGATGGTATTTAATGCTGATGGCACAGTTGGCAGTGATGGGTATACCACCTGGAAAGTAAACAAGAATGAGAATAATTCCTATTTTGTAATAAGCGACACCCCCTCTCAGGGAGCAAATAACCCACGGGGAGTGAGCTCAACAGAATGGATATACAATCCNNCTGCTGAGGATAATCCCGGCTCACTTACGATCCTCACCGGTGGTGGTTTGGGAAGTGACGTAACCGTGTATATTGCTCGTGAAGGGTCGGACGTCCAACCGATCAACACCGATCCCTACGCGAATACTGTAGCAAATCAGAACCCGGGGTACATTCAGGTGAAAATGTTACCCAGTGGGGAGGCACCGACGGTGAGCCTCGCGCCCGGCGGTTATATCGCGTATCTGCCAGCCAAGAGTGGTGGTGACCCGGAGCAACAGTCATTTACGATTAGTGCAAACAGCAATACCGTCGTAACGTTTTCAGGGTATTCCTACCGTGCTTCTTCGGGCGGGGGATGCGGAACAGGATGATTCCGCTGGTGTTACCGGCAGACACAGATGCGGCAGCAGGATCGATAAGATGATGGTTTGCAAACACTGGTTGAATTCCTGAAGGAACCGGAGATGGAGGATCCCGTCCGTGGCCGGCTTGCCGCAGTTGCCGGGAATCAAAACACCTACGTTTTCGTCGGCAACGTGTAATTCATCGGCGGTGATAAACACCAACAGAAACGCAATGACAGAATCTGCCGTGAATGCTGCAACGGGGTTTCATCCCCCGTGAGGACAAACAAGTAAGTATATCATCGATTAATAAAAAGTGAGGGAATATGAAAAACTGGCAAATTACGGGACTCTGTGCAATTCTGACACTTGGATTTTTACTGATCGGGGGATGCATAAACCCGTTGTCTATGAGTACATCACCGGCGGCAACACCCACTCTGCAGATCACTGATGTTGCCGTGCCCGCAACCCCGTCCCCGACAACAATCGCGACACCAACGGCCAAATATATGGTAGGGGATATTGTCTGGAGAAATGAGAGCAACTATGACACCGATTTGCACAGGTCAAGAGGTATGATCATCCTCCAGGTAAACGCACAATCTTATAATTATCAATATATTTCGAAAGATGACGGAGACCTGCTCTGGTCACAAATCTACCCGAATACAGAAATCGATACTATTGTATCATTTGAAGGGATCTACCCTCGTAAAGTGGACCATGTATTATCTATTACAAGCCAATACCCGAGCAGGGCTGCATATGAAAAAACAATATCAGAGGAATCGTGTAATTTATCTTCATACTGTCGGATCTGACAACGCGATATCGGGCAGAGTACCAGGACCGGCAATGACAGCGGGAAGAAAAGATCACGCTGACATTGGGTAAAATCCTGAAGGAACCACAGATGCAGGAGCTCATCCGTGGCCGGCTTACCGGGGTTGCCGGGAGGTAAAACCTCTCTTTTTTATCGCTACCAATAAAAGGAAGTTACATTACGGAACTGATTGCAGGGTGTCCTTATTCGGGTTCACGAAACAGGGCAACAAAGAGCATCACGACCGGTATCACTTCCAGCCGCCCGATCCACATTACCCCGATAAAAATCCATTTTGAGATCACCGGCATATCCGGCGAGACATAGCCGGTTGAGATCCCGCTGGTCGAGAATGCCGATACCACCTCAAAGACCACTTCCGTGAAGGAGAACGACGTGAGGTGGTACTGGAGGACGGCCAGCGTTGCGACAAAGACCGTGATGACCGACAGGATAATGACAAGCATATTCTTGGCCGCTTCCAGCTCAGCCGTTGCCTTCGGGATAATGCGCCCCTCAATCTTGAACGGGATGAGTACTTTGCCGCTCACGAAAAGGCGGCGGAACCACCAGACAAGCGCCCGGATGGCAAGGGAAATCCGGCTGAGTTTGACCCCCCCCGCGGTGCTGCCGGAACATCCGCCGATAAAAGCAATCATGGCAAGGAACAGGAGCGTGACGCTGGCCCAGGTATGCAGGTTCACGATCTGGAAGCCGGTCGTGGTGATTGCGGAGGCTGTCATGAACAGCGCCTGCTCAATTGCCAGAAAAAAACCGAGATCCCCAAAAAACATCAGATCGTATGTCAGAACCGCAATACCGATCATAATAATGATAAAAAAGAGTTTGATCTGTTCGTCGCCAAAGAGGCTGAGGCGGCGGTTCTCAAGGACCAGGTAATAGATCTTGAAGGGGAGGGCGCCGGCAATCATTACCGGTATAAGCAGGAGTTCCAGAAAAAGACTGTTGTAATAGAGGATCCCCTGCTGATGTATACAGAACCCACCGCTGGAAATGGCTGCAAGGGCAAGGTTTACCGATTCCCAGAGCGAAAGCCCCGAGAACAGGATAAGACCGATTGCCATGAAGGTTAAAAAACCGTATATCTTCCAGAGCGACCTCCCGGTAGCGATCACGCTTGGCATCAGTGCTTCCTCCCGGCTCTCGGTACGGAAAATCTTGGAGGGGAAAAGACCGGTACTGCTTGCCGTGGTTATGGCAAACGCAACAATCCCGATCCCGCTGATCCACTGCATATAGGACCGCCAGAAGAGAAGCGTGTGGGGTGCAGAGTCAACAACGGGCATCATTGAGAATGCTGTGCCTGTCCAACCTGCCATCCCTTCGAAGAGCGCGTCAGTGAAACTCATATGCAGGCCGAGCATGAAGGGGATCCCGCTGATCATGGCGCAGAAGAACCAGAAGAGGGCAACCGAGCACAGGGCCGTTGAGAGACGGACCCCGCGCTCGCTCTTGGGGATGCTCCTGAAGACGATCCCGAGAAGGAAAAAGATCACCGGAACCGCTGCCATGGGGAGGAGCATATTCCATTCAGAAAAGAGCACGGCTATGGCAAGAGGGACACAGGTAACCGGTGCAACAAAGACGAAAATATCCCCGAGATCGGCAATGATCGTGAAAAGATGCCTGAGCCGCCGCATCACTATTTGGTTACCGCGAGGACGCTATTAGTGTTTGCCAACAGAGGTGATGGTGCAAAAAAGGTGAGAGGAACAACAGGAGCCCGTGATTACAGGCGGTTTGTCCACAGCCCATGCACATTGCAATAAGCCCGGGCTTTCACGTTTATATCGGAAATACAGAACTCGGCTTCGGGTTTTTCTCCGGGTAACAACCATTTGACAGAGACATTGTTTCCGCTCCGGACCTCTATCCACTCGATATAATGCTTCTCCTCCATCGGGTGGGGCACCGACCCGACCTTTACGAGGATCCCCTTTGCCGATTTCTCAACAACGGGCACGTGCTTCTCCTTCCCCTGGTCGCTGTTCTTTTCCTGCTGAAGCGTCATGGGTTTTCCGCAGCAGACCATAGTACCACCGGAAGCATGAACTACTTTGGTTATATTCCCGCACACTTCGCATTTATATACTTCAAACAGTTTCGTCATAATCTGGTTCTCCTTATTCCATGGTTAGGTCACAGGATGTTATTCTCTTTATGCTTTCGGGCAATCTCATCTGCCAGCCGGTCGAGGGCCGCAAACGTCTTTTCATCCGGGAGTCCCTTCACCATGACCGGTTCAAGGACCTCTACCTTGACATGATCGAGCATCTTTACAATCGTTTCGGGTACCTTGCCTCCCCAGCCATATGACCCGATGACCGATGCATACCGCATCTTGGGCTTGAGCAGGTTTGTGAGGTAGGCAGCAGAGACAACCTGGGGGTGCGGGCCGAAGAGCACGGTCGGAGTGGCAATGACCACGGTTGCGGCATCCACGAGCGAGAGGGCGAGTTCCCCGATGTCTGTATGGGTCAGGTTGAAGGGTCTGACCGTAACACCACGGGCTATCAGGGCTTCAGTAAAGTGCTCCACCATCTTTGAGGTACTGCCATGCATGGACACGTACGGGATCACCACTTCGTTTTTCACAGCATCAGAGACCCAGTCGGCGTAGGCTTCGAGGATCAGGTGCGGGTTTTTGTGCACCGGGCCATGGCTCGGGGCGATCAGATCGATTTTGAGGGCCCTGATCGTTTCGAGATGGCCCCTGATACTATTGCGGAACGGCATCATAATCTCGGCATAATACCGCTTTGCCGGAATGTAGAAGTCGGCCCGTTCGGTCACGTAGAGGTCGCTTGTCGCTGTATGGTAACCGAAAAGGTCGCACGGGAAGAGGATCCGGTCTTCCCGCAGGTAGGTGACCTGCGTTTCGGGCCAGTGAGTCCACGGCGTGAGGATGAACTCGAGCGTTCGGTCGCCGAGCGTGAGGGTTTCCCGGTCCTTGACAACCCTGAACTTTTCCACAGGGAGGTGGAGCAGGGCGATGAGCAGGTCCCTGCACTTCTCGTTCGTCACCACCATTGCATCGGGGAAAAATTCAAGGACCATAGGAAGTGAGCCGGCATGGTCCTGCTCTGCATGGTTGATGATGATATAGTCGATGCGATCAATCCCCAGTTTGACAAGGTTGGAGATCAGGTCGAACTCCTTGGTAGGGTCAACAGTATCGATCAACGCGGTCTTTTCGCTGCCCCGGATGAGGTAGGCATTGTAACTGGTGCCGCTTGGCAGGGGGATGAGTTCATCGAAAATCCGCCGGTCGAAATCAAGGGCACCTACCCAGAAGACCCCCGGGACAATTTCGCGGGATACCATGGTAATCAGCTCTTATGCCTCTTTGAATAATCTCTTCTCCGCACCACAGACAGGGCAGACCCAGTCAGCCGGTAGGGCTGAAAATGGTGTTTCTGGCGGAATGTTCTGTATCGGTTCACCCTTTTGCGGATTGTATTCGTGCCCGCAGATCTGGCAAATGTATGTTGTCATCAGATAAAACCCCGAAAATACTGGTTGTTACAACAGTAGCGCAGAGAATTGCAATAATGATTTCGATAGTGCACGCCCCCCGTACCGGCTCTTATGGAGGAACAGGGGGGAGTGCTGCCGGATCTTCGAGATGGTACCGTTCGAAAAAGAACTTGAACGACCGGTTATGCCGGGCGGCAGTTACTGGCGAGAATGACTTGAGGATCTCGAACATGAAGTCAATCCGCGAATCGTACGTTGACGGGATAAGGGCATTGAAGTCCTCTTTCGTGAGCCCGTCGGTCGAAGGGAGGGATGGGAGGCCTAACTTCTGCAGGGTTTCAACGGTGAGCCCCGCATAATACCAGCTCTCGATCTCCATGATGACAATTACGATACTGCCCCCGTTGATATTAGAGAACCAGTGGTAGAGGAGCTGTTTCTTATCCCTTACCGATCGCTCCGTGTCGATATCCGCGACGAAGATATAATCATTCTTCATCTCTGCCAGACTTTTTAAGAAATTATTCACTTTAAAGCGCTTGATGCAGGCATACGGGAGGATCTCAACGGAATCGTATTGAGGCACAATGAGGGGTTTTATAATCCGGCCGAAGAACCGGACATCGTCTTCGCCCTCAACGAGGATAAAGAGCCGTTTTTTCATGAATCAGAGCCCCAGCAGGTTCTGAACATAGAGCTCTTCGATCCCGATCTCATTTGCAAGAAACGTCCTGACCTCTTCCTTGTCGCCGGGACGGGAGATGATGGAGAAACCGGCGCTGTCCCGCGAGATAAGCAGGAGGTCATCAAGCGCCGCATGCTTGACCACCTCGGTGCTGTGAGTCGTGATCATCACCTGTTTTTTCTCCGAGGCCTCCTTCATCATCCGCATTAAGCGGGCAATTAAAAACGGGTGGATGTGGCTGACGGGCTCCTCGATGATGATGAACGGCTTTTTCTCGAAATAGAGCGCGATGATCATGGCAAAGATGGCAATCGTCCCGTCCGACAGCGAAGCGGCCGGCAGGTCACGGCTCTTCGTGTACCGCTCCCGCATAGTCAGGATCAGAGAGACATCCATGAACTTCTGTACGGAGAAATCCTCGACAAACGGCAGGACGTCGCGGAGCAGGTTGGAAAATTTCCGCTTCTTTTCCGGGTTCTCGAGAATGGTCTTTACCACGAGGGCCAGGTTGCCTCCGTCATCGTCGAGTTCGCGTTTCCCGGTGATGAGCACGCCTTTCTTGGGAAGTTTCGGGTCGATATCATAGATCGCGATCCGGTCGAAGAATTTCTCAAAGTGGGGGAGCGGGTACCCGTAGAAAGTCTCGAGAAGGAGGGTCCGTTCCGGGAGCCGTTTTCCCCGGAAGAAGAGAGGGATTACGTCGTTCTCTGTCAGGGGGCAGCCCGCAGGAATGTCCACGCCATACTGCACTTCCCCTTTCTCGCTGGAGACCCGTATTGAGCCCCTGCCGATGACCTGGGTTTTTTCCTTCCGGTTGCGACCGTTCCCGCAGGATGAGACCTCGCAGCCGATGAGAATCTGGTCGCGGACTATGGAAAACCCGTCACCGGTTGCATTGAAATGCAGTGCAAATTCGTACGAGGACTCACAGGACCGCACCTCAAGCATCGACTCCCCCTTACTGGTCCTGTCCATGACTTCTTCCGCGTTGTCCGGTTCGTAGGTCACCTTCACTACGAGGTCCCGCTCATTCCCTATCTTTGCATTCCGGATATAATCTGCTCCACCCTGCATGGCGATGGCATTGACGACCCCGTGACGGGCGATATCCCGCAGGAACTTAAACACACTGATGAAGTTGGATTTTCCCGCCGCATTAGAACCGATCACGACGTTGAACCGGGACAATGCCACGTCAATCTCTGAAAAACTCTTGAAATTTTCGATATGGATCTGCTTTATTGGCATAGCTGCTCCCTTTAGTCATCGTTACTTTCCGACAAAAAGAAGGTATTGGTGAGCAGGTAAAAACCGGTCAGATCACATACGTGAGGTTATTGAGGACCATGATCCCGTAATTGAGATACGCGAGCCAACAGATCCAGATGAAGGAGGGAACCAGCAGCATTCCCCCATAAACAGAGAATCCAGATACGTGGATGATTGCGCACAGGAGCGTTGCCCAGAGGGCAATCATGCACAGGGAGGCGAGGAAGATCGAATGAAGACCAAAAAAGGCAAAGGCCCAGAGAAGTGTGAACAGGAACTGCAGGCAAAACAGGATCAACCCGAACCTGACTTCATACTGCTTGGTACCAGACTGCAGGATAAAAAAGAGGGTAAGTCCCATGAGAAAGAAGGAGACCATCCATACCGGTGAAAATATCCATACCGGGGGCGAGAAGACCGGCTTTATGAGACTCTCATACCAAATGGGCATCCCCACTCCTATCAGGTTAGGATACCCCCCGATATAATCCCCGATAGGAAGATCAATAATTACGCCTAATGGCATCCTTGACAGAGCAGGATATCCCCCGATATAACCGGCAAGCAGGCATACACCAAGCGCGACTATCAGTGTCAGAAAGGTTTTTGCAACACTTTTAATCGTCATGTGTTTCGTGATAGCGATTTGTGATACAGGACGATATATATTTGCTTGAACCTGCGGGTTACCTGCACAAAGACCTGAAAAAACAGTTTATTTTCCTTTCCGGGCAGACCAGAACGGATCAATCCAGCTGAACATGCCATGTGGCTGCCGTTCCGGAAAGACTCCTTCTGCCACCGATTTTACCTCTTCAACAGAGTAGAATGCATTCGGGTGGAACTGCTTGATGATCCCGATCACGTGCGACAGGTCCTGCCGTTTGATGATGGTGAATACCATTTTGACCCTGCCGGTACCCCCTTCCCCGTCAATACTGGTAACCCCATAGTTATGCGAACGGAGAAACTGCATGAGTTCCTGCGGGTCCTCTTTGGTGATGATACGGACACTGGTCAGCCCGAGTGAGATCTTCTCTTCGACTGCCATTCCGATGAATGTACCGGTCGCAAATCCCGCACCATACGCAATATAACAGACCACGTTCGTCATGTTATTCATGACCTGCCCGATGGCCACAAGCCAGATGATCACCTCGAAAAACCCGATCGCGGGCGGAAGATACTTCACACCCTTCGAGAGGAAAATAACCCGTATTGTATCGAGCGTCATATCGCAGACCCGGGCGGAGAAGATCAACAGGGGCACGATGATATAAGTGAACAGGCCGGATGAGAGTACTGCGTCGACCATGCTTACCTAATGTTCCGGGCAGCAAAGTTAATAATTTGTGGTTACGGCATCATCCGGCGGGTACTTTTATTAGTGGAGGGGAAGAACGGATCGTGCCGCAAAAAAACGAAACGGTCAATTCTCTTCTGTGGTAGCATTGGTGACCACGAATTTTTTTACCCAGGTGCCTTTATGTCCGTCTCTGATATTCAGGACAGTGATGTTCCACTCCCCGGCGGAGGCTCCACGGCTCGTTGCCAGGTCAAGATTACAGGAAATCTTTGAGGAATCCATGGACAACGGCTCGTCACAGACCAGCTCGGTTGAGTTTTTCATAAAGCTGACTTTGACCTCATCCCTGAAGTTCTGACCGCTGATTGTCAAAGGGACCTTATCGTTCAGCGCTCCGGTAACGGGATACATCCCGGCGATAACCGGGGACGCTTCCCCTATGGTAAATATTGCCTGCTGTAAATCAGACTGCCCGTCAGGATTGATCACGATGAGGTTGTAACTGCCATCACTCTTTCCGTTGAGGTTGAAGAAACACGAAATGTCAAAAGCCGTTACCGAGACCCCGGTGGCATTTATCGGAGCGGAACCGGTCTTGTACAGTTTGACCACCGCACCGTCCTGGAAGTTTGAGCCGGTGATGGTAACACTCACGACCGTATCCCTGGCAGCAACGGTGGGGGAAATTTTCGAAATGGACGGGGCATTTCCGGAGGGGTTCCGGGTAGTTTCCGACAGGCTAGTCGGCGTGATAACCGGAACGATCGAAACCACGACGTGGCCAACCTTGACCGTATATATTTTTTCCAGAGTTATCCGGGAACTCTTTTCCGTCCAGTCGCTGGACCGGTAGCCCCATGAGCCGTCGGCATTTTTTTCAATAACAGCCCGTGTGTACTGATCCGTTGCTGCATCATAATTCAGAATAAGATACAGGGTGGAAGACGCTGACGAGGAGGCAGTTGCGATAATATCCCCCTCGCCATACTTTGCCTCCGGGTGTGCAGGGAGGGGAGTGGTTGTTTCAGCCGAAGGGGATTCATTGGAACAACCGGCAAATATCACGCTAAAAACCAGAAGAAGAGAAAATAAAAGGCAAAACAGGTAATTTCCTGTCATAGTCCTATCTTAACGCAGTGATGTATAAGATTTTTGCCGGGACGCAGAAATAACAGGCTTATGCCCTTTTGTGTACTCTGAATTATCTTTTCCCGGATACAGACGCGGGTCTGGCAGGTACAGGGATAGATGCGTAATTCCGTGACAAGGAGATAGGGAAAAAAAGGGAGCACGACTACAAGGGTCAGCAGCGAAGAGATGCATATTTTTGGGACAGATGGTTTTGCAGATCGTGATTCGTTCCTGCGGATAAATAAGCGAAGCAGGAAAATTCAGGTCCTTTTTTTCAGCACCTCCCGTACTGCCTGTTCGCGCTCCATGGTACTCAGCGTCCGTGCAGCTGTTTTCCCCTCAAACACCGGGGAGTTTCTCTTAAAAAACGTTCCAAGCGCAATGGGTGCATCGCCATTGTAGTCCCATTCCCGTGCCTTTGCAAAGGCTGCCTCAAAACTCGCCGGGTCGTGCCCTTCCAGATCGTAGATACGCGGCGAATAATAATCGGCGGCAGGGAAAAACGTTGCACAGATCTGGAGCACGTCGATAAACGCAAATCCCTTATGGCCGACACCCTCACGGATCAGCGTCCGCAGGAGATCCATTTTCTTCGAATACCCCCGCGCAACGTACGTTGCACCGCTCGCAAGCATCAGTTCAAGGGGATTGAAGGGATCCTCAAGAGTCCCGAGCGGGGTGGACTTTCCCTTAAAACCCCGGGGGGACGTCGGAGTATATTGTCCCGTTGTCAGCCCGTACACACGGTTGTTATGGACAATGACCGTGAGATCGATGTTCCGTTTGGCAGCAAAGATAAGGTGGTCAAGCCCTTCGGCATAACAATCGCCATCACCGGCACAGCAGATTACGGTCAGACCGGGGTTGGCAAGCTTGAGACCTGTTGCTACCGGTATTGTCCTGCCGTGGAGGGAGTAGAACGAGTTGATATTGAGGTAATCGGCGATCTTTGCATGGCAGCCGATACCGGAGACCAGCACGACATTGTCAAGGGACTGCCCTTCCCGTTCCATGTCGGCAAGTACGTTCTTCAGCGTGTGCTGGATGGAGAAATTCCCGCAGCCCGGGCACCAGGTGTTCTGGGTATCCGTTATCAGCTGGCGGCCGTTCATGAAAGCGCCTCCCGGACCTTTTCTCCCAGGAGTTCCGGTGTAAACGAGCGGCCGTCATACCGGAGTATTTTTTTCTGGCAAAGAATCCCGTGCCGTGCGGCAAGGGTGGCAAGCTGGGCCGTTGCATTCTCTTCGACCGCTATTACCGTATGGGCATCTTCCAGCGCCTTTTTGAGGGGTTCCGCCGGGAACGGCGAGAGCACAACGGGACGGACGACCCGGAGACCCAGCGGGCCGGCAACTTCCTGGCATACACCTGCCGTCGATCCCCAGCAAAACAGTGCCACCACTCCTGCGGTATTTCCGGAAATGTTCACCTGCGGGTGAAGCCCCATTGCCTGCGTGAGCCTTTCTTCCTTG
>PMKW01000077.1 GCA_003157895.1 Methanoregula sp.
CGCTACATCCAGTTCACCGACTCGATGTACAACGCACCCTGCCAGCCCTACCAGAGAAGCTACCTCGAGGCATACCGCTTCCGCGGCATTGACCCGGGTACCCTCTCAGGCCGTCAGATTGTCGAGTGCCGTGAGCGTGACCTCGAAAAGTATGCAAAGGAACTCGTAACAACCGAGCTCTTTGATACAGCTCTCACCGGCATCCGCGGCTGCACTGTCCACGGACACTCCCTCCGTCTCGATGAGAACGGGATGATGTTCGACATGCTCCAGCGCGCTGTCCTCGACAAGAAGACCGGCATTGTCAAGATTGTCAAGGATCAGGTCGGTGTCCCGCTTGACTCAGAAGTCAAGCTCGGCAAGCCCATGGACAACAAGTGGCTCAAGGCAAACACCACAATGTACCACTCAGTTTCCGGTACCGGGTTCCGCGACGACCCCGAGTACGTTGAGTACATCCAGCGTATCCACTCGCTCCGTGTAAAGTACGGCTTCATGCCAAAGGAGGCATAATCATGGCAAAATCAGCAAAGATCGAGAGGACCCAGAAGCTCTTCCTGAAGGCAATGAAGGAGAAGTTCGCCGAGGACCCCCAGGCAAATTCAACCGTGTTCAAGCGCGAAGGCCTTTCCCAGTCCCCACGCAAGATGGAGTTCGTCAAGGCCGGTAAGAAGGCCGAGATGGACCGCGGCATCTCCATGTACGACCCAGTCCGCTGCCACTGCGGCGGTATCCCGCTCGGCCAGCGCCAGCTGATGACCTATGAGATCAGCACCACCGGCGTCTTCGTCGAGGGTGATGACTGCCACTTCGTCAACAACGCTGCCATGCAGCAGATGTGGGACGACATCCGCAGGACCATCATCGTCGGCCTTGACCTTGCCCACGGCACCTTACAGAAGCGCCTTGGCAAGGAAGTTACCCCTGAGACAATCAACGAGTACCTCCACGTGCTGAACCACGCGATGCCCGGTGCAGCCGTTGTCCAGGAACACATGGTCGAGACCCACCCGTCCCTCGTTGACGATTGTTATGTCAAGGTCTTCACGGGCGACGACGAGATGGCAGACGATCTCGAGCCCCAGTTCGTCCTGAACGTCGACAAGCTCTTCCCGGCAAAGCAGGCAGCCCAGCTGAAGGCAGCTGTTGGCAAGTCGCTCTGGCAGGCAGTGCACATCCCCACGACCGTCAGCAGGACCTGCGACGGTGGAACCACCTCACGGTGGTCTGCAATGCAGATCGGTATGTCCTTCATCGGAGCGTACAAGATGTGCGCCGGTGAGGCAGCAGTTGCTGACCTCGCATTCGCCGCAAAGCACGCCGGTGTTATCCAGATGGCAGACATCCTGCCCGCCCGCCGTGCACGTGGCCCGAACGAGCCAGGTGGCATCAAGTTCGGACACTTCTGTGACATGATCCAGTCAGACCGCAAGTACCCCAACGACCCTGTCAGGTCATCCCTTGAGATCGTCGCTGCAGGATGCATGCTTTTCGACCAGATCTGGCTCGGCAGCTACATGTCCGGTGGCGTCGGGTTCACCCAGTATGCAACCGCTGCATACACCGATAACATCCTCGACGACTTCACCTCATACGGTCTCGACTACATCACGAAGAAACACGGCGGCCTTGCAAAAGCAAAGGCAACCCAGGAAGTCGTCAACGATATCGCAACCGAGGTCACCCTCTACGGTATGGAGCAGTACGAGGAATTCCCGACCACGCTCGAGTCCCACTTCGGCGGCTCCCAGCGTGCAACCGTCCTCGCAGCAGCATCCGGTGTCACAGCTGCACTCGCAACTGCCAACTCCAACGCCGGCCTGAACGCATGGTACATGTCCATGCTCCTGCACAAGGAAGGCTGGTCACGTCTCGGCTTCTTCGGCTACGACCTGCAGGACCAGTGCGGTTCCGCAAACAGCATGTCCGTCCGCCCCGACGAAGGATGTATCGGCGAACTCCGTGGACCGAACTACCCGAACTATGCAATGAATGTCGGTCACCAGGGCGGATATGCCGCCGTCGCCGGCGCAGCACACATTGCACGCGGCGATGCATGGACCCTGTCCCCGCTGATGAAGATCACGTTCGCAGACCCGTCGCTCAAGTTCGACTTCTCAGAAGTCCGCCGCGAGTTTGCAAAGGGTGCAATCCGCGAGTTCATGCCCGCTGGCGAGCGCTCACTGATCATCCCGGCAAAGTAAGCACATCCCCACCAAATTTTTTTTCTTTTTTGCAGTTGTTTCATTCCAATCGTATATAACGAAAAACGATATTTTTCAAATTCTGACGGATTTAATGGGATATAATTCAATCCGGATCTGTCCAGTCACGAATAAGCTCAGGCCGGCCGGTAGATTACCCTGTTCAGACTTCCCTCCAGGGGTGCATGAGCCAGGTACCGGGCGAACGCGGCCAGCCCTCTGGTGTGATCAATATGTCCATGAGAAAAAATGAGGAAGTCCAGATCCCACAAGCCGATGCCCATCTTCTCTGCATTGGAAAGAAACAACCCCGACAAGCCGGTGTCAAAGAGGATCTTCTTTCCGGCAGTTTCCAGGAGGAAAGAGAGCCCGGCCTCGCCACAGTAATTGTGCTCCATGAAGGTGGTATTATCAATAAGAACGGTGAGGGTGAGACGGAACGTCATGGAGGGGTGTTCTGCAATGGAAGGTATGAGCCTTTTCTTTTCTGCAGCGCGGACAGGAAAAGAATAATAGAATCGCAATCTTCTTGGTGCAACTTGCGGCGGATGCACCCCCGTGCCCGGGTTTCTCCGCACAATATTCACCCGGGGAGTGTCTGCATGGGTTCAAGATCCCTGATCAGATCGGCGACTGACGCATACCGGTCTTCCGGCTTTTTAGCCAAACATTTGAGAATAATTTTCTCAAGCTCTTCCCTGTGGAGGCCGTTCCAGCGGGGTATAACCGGGGTATCCTCAAGGATTGCTGTGTTCAGGTCATGCATACCTTCACCCTGGAACGCGGGTGCGCCGGTCAGCATCTCACAAAGGAGCATCCCGAGCTGGTAGATATCGGTGGCCGTCCCCCCGGGCCTGCCGTACCGGTGGGGTGCAATCTGTTCCGGGGCTGCGTATGTCGGCGAGAACCCGATCATGCTGGACTGGCGGGTGTCGCCGATTGCCTTCCCCAGACCCCAGTCCGTGATCTTGGGGATGCCGTCAGCAGTGAGGAGGATGTTCTCCGGTTTGATGTCCCGATGCACGATCCCTTTTTCGTGGGCATAAGCGAGGCCATGTGCAATGCCCATGAGTATTTTGACCGCCTGTTCCTCTGGGAGCGGCAAGGGAATATCAGCAAGGGATGATGGCGCATACTCCATCTCGATGTAGGGGACAGGGAGGATGTTGGAGGACCAGACGCGGATGATGTTCTTATGATCGAGCCCCTGCCAGAAGACGATATCCCGGGTGAAATGTGTGCCGGTCACCTCATTGAAGCGGACCGGCACCTTGACGGCAACGATCATCCCCGTCTTCGCATTCTGTGCACGGAAGACCCGGGCAATCCCACCTTCCCCGATGAACTCCGGGTATAAGAACCGTTTTTCAAGCGACGGGGGAAACTGGACCGCAGGGCCCGGATACCTGTCGGCAGTTTCTGGTGCCGGCACGCCGGGTTTTTCAATAACGGTCGCATTGCCCGGGACAGGATTTTTAGGCTTTTTCTGTCCGCCGGGCGATTCTGCGCTCCTGCGGATGAGGAGGTACAGGATGGCTATAAGGCCAATGACCGCGATTGCGACGAAGAGGAAGAATATTCCGGAAGGTACCGTTATTTTCGGCCGTTCAGCAACATTTTTTGCAACCTGGATCAAGGAGGTCCGGTTCGGCCGGGAGGGAACCAGTATCGGTTGTACGGTAAGGGCAGCAACAGGTAGTACTGTCATAGTACTATCCGCTTCCGCTCCATGAATTGACAGATCAGCCAGGTTCCCCGCGGCCCATGTACTACCTGCGGGGACGAGAGCTGCTGCCGGTTCGATGAGCAATACCATCAACAGTACCAGGGAGTACATGAGGTCCCGCCGGTGCGGGGACAAGGAATGTTTTTGCTGAACGCTTCTCTGCACCACCGCTCCCATTGCATTCACTCGTCCGCAATAAACAGGAACCGTGCGGCGTTTGCACCGATTGACAGATCAATGACATCGCCGCTCGCCAGGGGTGTGCTCTTCAGGGGGTCGAGGCGCCGGGAATTGAGAAAAGTCCCCCCGGTGCTCCCGTTATCCTCGATTTGCCAGCAGTCGGCAGTCTGGATAAGGAAGGCGTGGGGCTTTGTCACCCGTGTCACCGCCCGGTACTCGTCGGGCAGGACAACCATCCCCCCGGTACCCCCGGGCGGGTGATTGGGATCCTCGCGCCCCATCGGGATCCGGTCATTATTGAGGAAAAATGCCCGGCCATCCGCCGGGCCCCCGATCAGATACAGGACCGGCCCTGACGGGCCACCGCTTTCCTGAAGGTTTAGCCTGACAGCCTGTATACGCTCGCGGATGTCGTTATACCCCATGGGGGTTGCAATACTGGAGAAGACCCCGAGCGTCATGGTAAGGTTTTCAAGGGCCCCTTCTGCAAGCGAATATTTCCAGACCGGGGCAATGCCCCGCTCCGTCTCCCGCCCGTAACCGGCCGCCCGTTTGATAAGGCTGGTGCTGACCAGCCGGTCGAGGTGTTTTTTGGTATTCTGATAGCTCATACCGGTATATTCGGCAATCGCGGTGATCTCCTTTGGTTCCCGCTCAATGAATTTAAGGATCTGCAGCCGCAGGGGATTTGAAAGCACCTCAAGGTACTCGGATAATTCTTCCAGGAAAACGGGATCCGATGAGATGGAGATGGTCTTTTTTTCCGTCAAGGAGGATCCTCTCCAAAGGGAGGTCCTGCACCTTATGACAGGACGTGTCAAGGTAGTGTTGTCCTGCAGGGTAAAAAACCGATAGGTATCACAACTCCCGTGGCATGGTCAATTCCCTGACCGGCCTGTTGCTGAACCGCGTGGTTCTACGCTTACCCGCACGCGTTTACAGCCGGGAGCCCTGCCATT
>PMKW01000012.1:0-10369 GCA_003157895.1 Methanoregula sp.
TTGATGATCCCCCGGGTATCGAGGAATTTTACCAGGAGGGCTGCCGGGATTCCCCATACATCGAGAGAACCATCGGCTGTTACTCCCGGGGTCAGGATGGTGACCTTGATCGGGTCGAGCAAGCAGTAACCGTCTTCGATCCCGGTAAAACCGTGCCACGTATCTTCAGGGTGCAGGACCCAGCAGGAAGGTTCATCCCTCAGCAGGTCATGCGGAGCATCGGCAAAGGGCAGGGTGTTCCCGGTCGCCGGATCACGGATGGTATCGGGCTGCCATATGCCGAACCACCAGTCTTTCGATCCTTTTTCTTTTCCGCTCCCGAGTTCCCGTGCGATCCTTGCCATGATCCTGCGGAACCGGATAGCTTCGTCGATACAGTCGGTTGTCAGGATAATACCCGACGGCCCCTCCATCATTTTTGAAGAAACATCAAGCGAGGCGATGATCGGGTAGAACGGGGATGTCGAGGTATGCATCATAAATGCCTCGTTGAACCGTTCGTGCTCTACCGGAGACCGTCCGTTCCTCACATGAACCATGGACGCCTGGGAGAACGCTGCGAGAAGCTTATGCGTTGACTGTGTTGCAAATACGGTGGGACCCCCGGGTTGTTGTGTCTCCTTTCGCATCGCGAAACGGTCGCGGTACAGGGGATTGAACCGGGCATACGCGAACCATGCCTCATCGAAATGGATGCGATCGACACTCTTCCCGAGCAGTTCTTCGACCCGGGTGGCACGATAACAGAGACCATCGTAGGTCGAATTGGTGACAACCGCGAGTGCCACATCCGGCTTTTTTACTGACCGGGTCAGCGGGCTTGCTGCGATCTTTGCCGCTACCGTCTCCGGCAGCATCTCGTCCGGGTGGATCGGGCCGATGATCCCGTACCGGTTCCGTGTCGGAAGGAGATACACCGGCAGGGAATGGGTCATCGTGACGGCGTGCTCTATCGACTTGTGGCAGTTCCTGTCAACGAGGACGATATCCCCGGCCGTGACGCAACCCATGAAGACGACCTTGTTTGCCGTGGATGTGCCGTTGGTCACGAAATACGTACGGTCAGCCCCGAAAACTTTTGCGGCATACTTCTCGGCATCGCCGATCGAACCTGAGTGATCGAGGAGGGAGCCCAGCTCGCCAACCGAGATGGAGAGATCAGACCTGAACACCTGCTCCCCGAAGAAGTCGTAGAACTCTCGCCCGGGGGCAGATTTCCGGAACGCGGTCCCGCCGGCATGACCGGGAGTATGCCAGGAATATTCGAAGTCCTGCGAGAATTTTACCAGCGGGCCAAAGAACGGCGGGAGGAGAAGATCCCGGTACCGTTTCGAAGCGGCCCTTATCCGTCCCGCGATGAATTCCGGTGAATCCTCAAGGACCCAGACATATTCACTGACCTCCCGGATCATATCGATCGTCAGGGTTGTTGCGGATTCTTTTCCCGGTTCTCCCATCAGGAAGATCGGGATATCTTCGTTCCTCTTCCGGATCTCCTGGATGACCCCTGCTGTCGCCATGTGCCGCTCTGGCGTGTCCCCGCCAAGGTTCCAGTTGATGAAAATACAGTCCGCTTCAGGAAGGCTGGCAAGCGTATTGTGTGCATCATCGGATGAGCCGATGTCGGTGATCCTGATGCCGTATTCCTGCAATCCGTCAAGTATCCGGCGCAGAGCATTTCCCGCACGAGTATCCGTGGTATGTGTATCATCAATCAGTGCGATGGTCAGGAATTCCTCAGGGTTCACCACAGTCTTCCGCTCCTGATTTAATGTTCCTGCACTGCATCCTTCATGGTGCGGGGGGCACTCTTTGGACCCGGGGAAGCATGGTTCATGCCCCCGGATGCTTTGCGGATATCTTTCTCGGATATCCCGTCCCTTCTTTTTTCTTTGTCAGTCTGTATGTTTTCAGCGTCAAACTCGGTAACCGACGCGCCATCGTTCAAAATTGGTTTATCGCTCATTATGATTTCAACTCCGTTTCCTGCCACGATTTTTTTGAAATGCCTCATCAGAGCAACCTTTCGTGCAGCGGAAAGGTATATACTACTACCCTGTTTTTGCAAAATTTGCAACAATTCATAATTTACAACCGCAAAAACAGTCGCTGCCTGAAACTTTTGTATGCGATCCGCCGGTGTGAATGACCATTTCTCATGGACATTTCCGGTTTCCAGATCGCACAAACGATCCCGGTAGGAAAATTTTAATCGCGATCCGGTTATGTTTTGGAAAAGATCCCCATAATTTCCGGAAAAGTTTCCGGAAAAATCGTAAAATTTTTAAGGAAAGTAAAAGTGAACTTTGTCTTTTTACAAAAGTCCAGACCTTCAATGACGGAGTAAATGACCCGGGAATGCACAAGGCGGTTCTGTCAAGTTGTCGGCAGCTACAGAGTTTGGAAAAGATCTGGGCGAAACACGAAACGGTTACGTCTCTCCTTTGGATGCAATTAAAATCAAAAATCTGCTATTATGGGTTTAAAGCATTGGTGGATTTTTTTTCGCTGCCGTAAATCAAAATTGTATAGTGCAAAATACGCCTCATAACAAAAACGTATGAAAAAGCGTTTTTTTAACGGTTATTATAGCATATTATTTATAGATGATTGCCGCTTAGTTGCATTGAAGTAAATCACAGAATTTGGAGGGACAACTTAATGCCAACACCACATGAAATAGGAAAAGCTGGAGAGGGATATACTGTCGAATTTTTTAAAGGAAAAGGTTTCACTATCGATAAATGGGATACTCATACATTGGGTTCAGCGAACATCGAAGCGCATAGTAAAGAGAGTAAAATACTTGTCCAGGTAATATCAGCTATTACTGATGAACCCTCAGATCTATCTGCAAAAGATCAACGGAATGTAAAAGCACGAGCAAAGAGAATTGGTGCTATTGCGTGGGAGGCAAAAGTTATCCTTAATACAAATTTGGATATTATCGGTGATATCAGGTTGAGAGAGTTGAAGTAGCTCCTCAGGCTCAATACAAAATAAATTATTCTTTTTAGAATTAATGACAGTACGGTTAATGCGTTCTTTCAGACGATAACACAAAAAGACAAAGTTTAGTGAAGTCTGCTTTGACTTTCTTTAAAAAAATACTGAACTCGCTGTGGGAATATTTTCAAAGGATCCGTACAGGAATCATCCTCACGAAACATGGTACGTACAAAAAAATTTCACTCAACGCCATTTTCATTATGCACCATGATAATCTACCGGTATGAGTCGATACTGCAATTACTGGGCACGATGGATCTGCCCCTACTACTGGATCGTCGGGCTTTTTTATGCTAGAAAACCCCGAACAGGAATGATCTGGCCGGGTCAACAATGACATTAGCACAGACTTTGCATTCCTGACTGGGGGTCCGTAACCCTGGGCGGTTTTTCCACCTCACAGGGAGTCTTTTTGGGATTTCCAGCCAGATAAATCGTTCCTGCGCCGTCAAAAACCCCTGTAAAAAGATCCCCGGGAATAGTGACCGGGAACTTCGCCTCCCATATCCGGTTTAACGGCTCTGTACCGTGTTTTGCCGGTTCTTGGTGTCGCCCTTTGGATCATAGGGAACATGGTCGTGCTTGTTCTTGGCGTCGACCTTTGCCTCATCCGCATTTACGCCGTAATTAGCTTTGCGGATATCATCTTTTGCTTTGATGTCCTTTGCGTTTTCTTTGGTAGTCATTTTAGTTTCCAACTCCTTTCCTTGATACGGTTTTTTAATCCCAAACAAGGTATGTCCTCATAGAGTAGGATAGTAGATAAATCTCGTTGATTGTTGCAAAATCTGCACCAACCTGGAATTTCCGGTGTCTGAATACAGGTTGCACGGACTTTAAAGTATTCATCTGAAAAGATCCTTTCTCTTTTCCATGGCAATGTACATATCTATGAAAAAAAATCCCGGACATTCTCTTTAAGAAAAATCCAGGGACACAAAAAACGCCCGCATGAAAAAATCTATCCGGAATCACGGCCCCATCAGAACGGGCAGTGACCCCCGCCTCCTCCCCCGTCCCATGATTTACCCCCTCCCTGAGAACTATCTCCCGAGGAATCCGCAATGGAGATATCATCGCCAGTGCTATTAAAAATCCTGGGGTCCAGACCGCGGTATACTGCCTTTCCCGACAAGTCATAAACGGGGATTTCGTCTCCCGGTATGGTGCTGGCAGATTTTGCGCTGAAATACCGGAACGATGAAACTACCGCTTCAAAATCCTCCAGCTCGAACCGGTTGCTGTCACGCGCAGTAAAGACCAGCACGCTTGCATACCCGTGTTCGTTCGCGCTGTTCGTACGTGCGATGTAGGCCACACTTGTATTGCCATGAGCCCTGCTTTCAAACCGGTCGTACCTGATATTATTGATTCTCACCGTGGTTTCTACCGGTGCCGGAATCCATTGCCGGAACCTGTTGCGGTAATCCTGTTCCCGGCTGGGGGTGATGAAATAGGAATAGATAGAGAACACATTCCCTGCAACAAGGTCGGTCCGGTAATCAGAAGTATCCGCGTTCATCATCCGGTAGGTCGAGACATTCCATTCACCGGGAACCTGCAGCGTGAACAGGAGGTATGTGTCCTTTACATTCCTGGGCGGGGAAACATAACGGATAATCGTAACGACCTCAAAAGGAACACTCGTTGCAATTGTTGTGGGGACGGGCGTCGCAGGGTCTGGCATCGAAACGACCGTTTGGGGAACAGTCGTATTTACCGTACTGTTGCCTGATGACTGCACGCATCCGTCCGAAAATATGCATGCAATCAAAACCAGAATCAGGAAAATGGTCCGGAGTTCCCGCATTGTTTTTATCATTTCATTGTGAGCGGATAATCATTTCCTAACGGACAATTCCCTTTTTGGAGATTGGAAAATCCGGGAAATTACCCTGAAAAACGGGGCTTGATTTCCGGGTATATCGTTTTTCGGCTGGTATTTCCTGTGGGGGATGGGTTGTTGTATCCCCCATCGATGGGAATGACATAACGCGTCCCGATTCTGCCGGGTTGCCGGGGAGAGTCAAAGCGACCATCGTTTTTCCTCTATCTCCCCTCTCCGCATTCACCCTTGACCACGCCGGCGGCACACGAAAATCCTCCGCGTGCATCGGCATCTTCTCAGTCGGATCCCCCGATAAAGAACCCCGACTATCTTCAGCCATAAAAACCTCCGGGTCTCTCAATTCCCGTCTCCCAGTAATGGACATTCTCCGCGATCCTTCAGGCAGGATACCCGGTGAGCTGCGCTTTTATGGTGGATCCTTGGGCATCTTTGTGGTGATGTACCAGGCATGTAAACCGAGCAGCAGGTATATCGGCAGGAGCACGGCATACGAGTTATCATCCCCTTCCAGCCGGAAGAGCCAGACCGTGGTCAGCACATCAATCTGGAAGATCATGGTCCCCCACCATTTGCCCAGGTACGCGTAGCCGAGCCCCGGGAGGAGGAAGTTTAAGAAACCGGCAATCCAGGGATTTTTCATTGCCTGGGGTCGCCGTGACAGTCCCCGTGGCAGCGCCTTCATAGGTATAGAGCATTTCGGCGCTGCAAGAGCTGCACTCCACCGCACTTCCCGGTTCTCATCTCCCAGTGACTGCATGAGCGCCGGTGTTGCATCTTTCTCACCCATTTCACCCAGGATATCGACGGTCTTTATCCGGACTGCACTGTCCCGGTCACCGAGCAGACTGACAAGGGCCTGGACCGCAGGCCTGCCGATCTGCCTGACTGCGTTCCATTCCAGCATGGCGGCAAAATAGCGCGCCTTCTCATCAGCATCTCCCGGCTTCCAGCCGATCATGGTCAGGGATGTTGCGCTTGCGTACCGCACATATTTGTCCGGGTCACTGAGGATGGATTTCAGGGCCATGGTTGCGGCGGGATCCCCAATCTCCCCCAATGCAAGGGCCGCCTGCCACCGCACTTCGCTGTTCTCGTCCGAGAGGGTTGCAATGAGAGGCCCGATAGTCTCCGGACTCCGGATTTCGGCCAGGGCCCCGATAATCCCGAGTTTTATCGTTTTATCCCGAATCTTAAGGGCAGTGAGGAGGTCTCCGATTGCGTCAGGGCCAAGACACCCGAGGGCTTTTGCCGCATCGAGCTGGACGTCAACGTCACGGAATCTCAGAGCCCGGATCAACCCCCGGATATTTTTTTTCCTGGCCAGGCTCTCAATATCGGGTTTTTTTGCCTTGAACATATCCAAAAACGGCATCGCGGTATCACCTCACATATCCGGCATGCGTTTGACCGCATAGTAGGTCTGAACGGCACTCACCGCGGTGAACGGGTAGATGTAGATGAACGGGAAGACGAGGTTCCAGTTCAGCTGGACAAGGACCATGATGGTCATGTAGGACAGAAAGACCAGGTTGCCCCACCATTTCCCGATGTACTGATACCCGAGACCGAAGAAGAAAAGGTTCAGGACAGCAGCACCGAAGGCACTGGGTGTTGTCCGGGGGCGGTTTGCGAGGATCTGGGGAATATTACGGCGGGGTACCCCGCATTTCCTGCACGCAAGCACAGCTCTCCACCGAACGCCGGGGTCCCGGTCCATGAGCGCCTGCTTACAGGCTTTCGTTGCATCCGGGCCACCGATCTCCCCCAGCAGTTTAACAATTTTCTCGCGAGACTTCGGGTTTGGATCGCTGAGGATCTTCATGAGCGGGCCGACTGCTGCCTCTTTCATACCCCGCAGGGTCTCCCATTCCTGTTGGGCAATGAGCATATGGGCAAGAGTTTCTTCGTTATCCGGTGTCCAGCTGAGCATCTCGAGGGCCATCAATGCACCGTACCGGACATATCTGTCCGTGTCCAGCAGGGCCTTTTCAAGAGCAGGTTCTGCCCGGGGATCCCCGATCTGGCCCAGTGCCAGCGCAGCAACAAACCGGACCTCGTTGTCCGTGTCACTCTCCAGTCTCTTTATCACGGGTTCAATGGATCGCGGGCATTTTATATCGCCCAGGGCCTCGATAGCGCCGAGGCGGACATGCATCTTATGAAAGTCAAGGATGGCAATGAGCGGATCGCAGGCAGGTTCCCCCATGGTGCCCAGGGTGTCCGCAGCCCGCCATTGCATGTCCGGGTTCCCGTGATCCAGCAGCCGGATGAGGCCCCGGATGTCATGGGATTGTTTCAATACTTCTGTCGTTGTCATCTGCAACCTCCTGGTATCCCTGAAACGTTACAACCGCCGCTTCCACCAACCGAAGTACAAGGTCCCCACAAGAACGGCGATCACGACAAGGATCAACAACGGGTTTGCCGATAGTGTCTGGAAAAGCCATTCGAACATGCCCACGTTCGTTACCATCGCCGGTTTGGAGAGTGCATTTATCGTCACGTTCGGGTGTTCCTCCTGCTTGGCGGCGGTTGCTTCTGCGGTGAGCAGGCCAAAGAGGGACGTCCCGTGNNATATACAGCATCTTTACCGCCGTTTATGTTCACCCAGGACGCCGGGACGGTCAGGGTCACATTGGCAGCGCCGGTGGTCAGGTTCTCCTTTTTCACGGTCAGGGTATATGCCACCGCGTTCATATTCAGGCTGCTGCCCGCGGTAATATCGCTGAACCGGCTGGTCGTTGCCGCATTCACCGGGCTGGTCAGGGTCTTTGTCAGGAGGCCTGGCTGGATAAGCGCTGGCAGGGCCGCGTGGACCGATCCGGAAACCGTGCCAAGCGGGAACGTGGCGTTGAGCGGGTCGGTTGTAAACTCCGCATGCGAGACCGTGCCGGTGATCGTCTGGCTGGTAGTATTGAACTGGTCTCCCCAGAACGTGATCAGGACACCGGGCGAGTTGTGCTGGTACACTTCTATCCGGTCGAAATAGGAGGTCACGACCGCCCCGGCAGCATGCGCCGCATTCAGGTCGAGAATGAGGGTGTTTTTCCCGTCCGCGTTGAAGGTAAGGCCGGGGAAACCGATATGGTAGACCCCGGTGACCACCATGGGGTGGACGAGATCATTATTGTTCGCTGATGTTGCGGTCGGGGCGACCGTGGCGGGTGCCGCAGTGGTGATTGCAGGTGTGGCAGTTGCGGTGACAACGGGATTTCCGCTATCATCGCTGCCCCCGCCACCGCCACCATTACTTCCAGGGTTGGTTACACTGATAAGATAGGGATAGGAAACGGTGTTGCTGCCCGATGCGTTGGTGATAGTGAGGGAGATGGTGAAAAGCCCGATATGATTGTACGTATGCACCGGGTTTCGGGATGCGATGTCCGTGGTGTTGAACCACGAACCATCCCCGAAATTCCAGTTCCATGAGAGCGGGCTGATCATATCGGAGGTGTCCGTGAACTGCACGGTGAGAGGGACGGTGCCGGATGTGGGACTTGCCGTGAAATGCGCATGGGGGACGGGTCCACCGGATGAGATGACAATGGTTCCGTTTGTCTTGGTATCGCTGCTGATACTGTTGTCCGCAAAGATCACCGGGGTGAAGGTTCCGGTGCCGGTGTACACATGGGTCATCGATCCTGTCGAGTTCGACCATGAACCATCTCCGAAACTCAGGTTGACCCGTTCAGGATATCCGGTTGAAATATCGGTGAAGACAACCGTAAGAGGGACAGTACCGGCAGAAGTACTCTTGGCATAGCCTGCTGTAATCGGGCCTTCGATACCAACCTGGATCCGCGTCCAGCCGAAGTCAGGACCGGTGGTGGGAAGAGTGGACCGGTTATATGTCCGGTTGGCGAAATAAAACGTATACGGTGAACCCGGGAGCAGCGAACCGCCGGAAATCGCGGTGGAATCCCAGGGATACGACCATGCACCGCCGGGATAGACGAACGACTGGTTGACCGTCGTGTTGTCCCCGGTAAGCGTATGCACGGAGAGATCATCCGGCCTTACACCATTCCCGAGAGGACCGGTACCATCCGTGGTATTGGCAACGAAAATGTCGGTATACGTATCCGGACTGGTGCCATATGTGTTCGTGCCGGAGAAGAGGAATACCGTCCCGACCGGCCCGATACCCCTGCTAGACGTTGCAGAGATGAGGGGTGGATAGGCATCGATATACCCGGCATGGGTTGTGGTATTGCTGCCGGAAGCGTTGGTGACGGTGAGCGAGACATCATAGGTGCCCGGTAAGGTATACGTATGAGCCGGACCGGAGCCGGTGGTAACATTAAACCACGTGGTGTCACCGAACGACCAGTTCCACATGGTACCTGCAACAACATCGGAACTATCGGTAAACGTGACGTCAAGCGGTACGGTACCGGTCTGGGGAGAACCGCTGAAGGCTGCTGTGGGTAACCCGGGACCCGCCCCACAGGGAGTGACCATCCGGAAGTTGTCATTCTCAACCCCGCCGCCCCCGAGACTGTCCCAGACCNNTGGCACTGGCATACGTGTGCATCGGGTTGGCATCGTCCGGAAGGTCAGTCGCTCCGTCCCCGAATGCCCACCAGTACGATTCAATGGGCGGGAAACTCGTGGTCGTTGCGTCATGGAAGTCTACGCGGTACGGGACTGTGGCATTGCAGGTCCACGTGAAATTCGCAAGAACATCTGAAACCTTGATGTAGTTGGATTGTATCCGTGTATTGAATCCAACGGAATTCCTAGCCGTCAGTGAGACATTGAATATACCCATGGAGGAATAGGTATGCGACGGGCTCTGGAGAGATGATCCGGCAGGTTGGAACCGCCATGTGTCATTTAACTGATTCCCGGTACTGTCAAGCCCGGTCATCAGCACGATGCTTCCATCCGGCATCGCTACACTGCTGAAACTGGACCGAGCCGGCCAACCGGCACTCACGCTCACCAGAGTCCATGTCGCCCCGTTGTCAGTCGACCGCCATATATCGTTATTTTTGCCGGTTGCGCTCGTACCGCCCATCAATAAAATGCTTCCATCCGGCATCGCATCACTGCGTTGGTAACCTCTTACGGACCAGCCTGAACTTGCGTTCACCTCAGTCCACGTTGCGCCGTCATCCGTTGATCGCCACGTGTCATTCCTGCGACCGCTAAGATCGACGCCCCCCATAAGGACGATGCTGCCATCGGGCATCGCTACGGCACTTTGACCGAATCTTTCAGTCCATGCGGCATGAGCAGTCTGCAGTGTCCAAGTCGCCCCGTTGTCAGTCGACCGCCACGTGTCATTCCGATTACCACTATCGTCCTGTCCTCCCATTATTACGATGCTCCCGTCGGGCATCGTCACACTTTCGGTACTTCTTCCGGTCCACGGGGCATGTGAGGTCATCTGTGTCCACGTCGTACCATTATCCGTCGATCGCCATGTGTCGTTATTACCTGTAAAGCCCGAACCCCCTATCAGGACGATACTGCCATCGGGCATCGAAAGAGTACTGGGATAATCTC
>PMKW01000012.1:10376-12049 GCA_003157895.1 Methanoregula sp.
GGCATCGCCACGCTGCCAGAAGCATCTCGTTTTGGCCACCCGGCGCTCGCGTTCTGCTCAGTCCACGGCTGTGTATATTTCTCGTCGCCAAAGAACCAGGCCCAGCCGGTGGGGCTGCCCGATGAAAAATCGGCGAAGGCCACAGTGAGCGGTGCGGTGCCGGATGTTGGTAAACCGGAGAAGGCGGCGGAAGGCAACCCGGACCCTCCGGAGGTGACGGTGATATACCCGGTCCGTGTCAGCGTGTTGCTGCCGGACGCGTTAGTCACAGTGAGCGAGACATCGTAGGTACCCGGGGAACTGTAGCTGTGCACCGGACTGGAGCTGGCGGTATTATTAAACCATGTGGTATCACCGAAGGACCAGTTCCACATCGTGCCGGCGAGTACGTTCGATTGGTCTGTAATGGTAACTGATAGGGGAGCCGTACCTGAAGTTGGTGTAGAGATGAACGCCGCCGTCGGTGGTGCAGACCCGCTGCCGCCGATATTCAATGCGTACAGGTTGGCGCCCGTGTTGGATATTTCATCCGCGCTTGCCAGATACCATACACTGTTTACGATGACTGTGCTGGACCGTGGCTGGAAACAGGTCTTAAATTTCCATATCTGGTTACCGGTCGTTGTATCCAGCGCATAAGCATACCCATCCATGCTTGCCACAAATACAATGCCGTTAGCTACCCCGGGGCTGCTATAGTGTATCATATCGCCGGTCTTAAAATTCCATATCTGGTTACCGGTGGCTGCATCTAATGCGTAGACATAGTCATCATTACACCCCACATAAACGACACCATTAACTACCGCCGGGCTCGAATACACAGCGCCATAGTAATTGTCTTCCCATATCACCGCGTGTGTGGTAGTACTGATTGCAACGACATACCCTGCAACAGTGCCACTCCAGCCTGTTTCATATACTACACCGTTAACTACAGCAAGACTGGACCAGGTTGTGGGTGCTGCGTAACGTTTCCAGAGAAAAGCACCCGTGGTGGCATCCAAAGCGTAGACATACCCATCATCGCTTCCCACGTATACGACACCGTTGGACACGGCAGGACTGGATTCAACAGCTCCTCCCGTCTCGTAACTCCAGGCAGGAATTCCAAAGGAAGCGTTAAACGCATATATGTAGTCATCATCACTTCCGACATACACGACACCATTGGAAACGGCCGGGCTGGATAATATGGCACCTCCGGTTTTGTTGTACCAGACAGGGATTCCAAGGATCGCATTCAGTGCGGTCAGATTACCCGAATAATCCCCCGCAAATACTAAACTCCCGGAGGCTGCGGGAGTTGACACTGTGCGTCCCATGGTTGTATAGTTCCAGTACGGGGCCCCGGTATTAGCCCAGACAGCATGGATTTTATGGTCCGTGTCACCGCCGACATACACGATCCCGTTGTAAACTGTCGGGGAACTCCCCGCGTTTAACACTCCTTCGATGGAAACATTCCAGAGCTGAGACACTGTGGTCCCCGTCGTTCCCGCAATTGGCGTATAATTCCCTGACCGGGTGGCATCATAGCGGTACATTGCATCCGGTACAGCTCCTGCATTTCCAACTATCATGAGCAGGCACAAAAGAACAATGCCGGTGAAGAACACGCGGTAAAGCAGGGAAGGAGAAAAAAATTTAGCCGGTCCGGATTGGAAAAAAAG
>PMKW01000065.1 GCA_003157895.1 Methanoregula sp.
GTTGAAGATATAGAAGTGATAGGGAGTGTTGAGAGTATAATGAAGAAGCGGGCTTTTCAGAGGAAACTGCGTGGCCTCATCGACGATGAGGCGGGTGGGGCGGGCCGCCCCGCGGCTGACATGGAAATGGGCGACATGAACTTCGTGACGCTTTGCCAGTTCCTCAAATATGTAATGGTGGCGGGACGGCACCGGGTGGTGGATATAATCCTGAGTGGAAACAAGGAGGATTTTCATATGTCACACGGTTCCGGAACTTCAGTATTCTCTCTAGATGAATGGATTATTTTTTCCTGGATTTTAGTATCTTATCGGGAAGCGTTTTAATTCTCGCCGGATTACCGACAGCCATCATATGGTCGGGGACATCGCGGGTCACGATCGAACCAGCGGCTACGAGTGCCCCCTCCCCGATACAAACTCCGGGAAGGATTGTGGCATTTGCCCCGACCACAGCACCGGTTTTTATAATAGGCCCCTTAAGACATCCCGAAGGCGGGTACCGGTCATTAGTAAGTACCGCATTCGGCCCTATAAATACGTGATCGCCGATAATGGTATTCGTGGGGATATAGACCATACTCTGCAGGCTTACGTCATTGCCGATATGGGTGTTTCCGTCAATGACGGTTGCAGTTCCGATGACAGTCCTGTCACCAATACGGGTTTTCTCCCGTATCAGGGTATTATGGCCACTCTGAAAATTGTCTCCGATAATGACATCACAATAGATGATAGTGCCCGACCTGAGTACTGCATGATGTCCGATTGTCGATCCCGTATAACCGGTCTTTCCAAGGTTTTCCCGGGAGGGAAACCCAATGGTTACCGGTTCGAATACCTGCGCTCCCTCTCCGATTATATTGATACCATATTCTCTCATTCCACGGTCACACTCTTTGCAAGGTTCCTTGGCTTGTCAACATCCCGCCCGAGGGCTACGGCAGTATGATATGCGAGGAGTTGTTCGATAACAAGACTGGTGAGGATCTGGACGAATAATGGTTTTTTTGGTACGGTAATAAAAATATCAACAATATCCGGCAATTCCCTGTCACCGGCAGTCCCGATTGCGATAACCGGCGCCCCGCGTGCCTTCATCTCCTTGATATTGGAAATCATTACCCTATAGGTATCCCCGGGCATACAGAGCGCAATGACCGGTGTTTCGGGAGAGAGCAGGGCAAATGGCCCATGCTTGAGTTCCCCCGCGGCATACCCCTCGGCGTGAATATAGGAGATCTCCTTCATCTTCAGTGCCCCCTCAAGTGAGACCGGGTAAAATGGCCCACGGCCAACGTAGAAAATACTCAGTGCATTTCTACAGGCAGTTACCGCCTCACTGATATCCATGAGAAGCACCTCCTCGATTGCCTTATGTGCCTGCTGGAGCACATCATCATATTTCGTTTCCGAAATACTGTTTGCAATCTGCATCAGGATTGCGAGTTGTGCAATAAAGGACTTGGTTGCCGCAACGCTGATCTCGGGTCCGGCTCGCATAAACAGCGTCGTATCTGCAATTCTTGTAACACTGCTTCCAAGGACATTCGTGATCGCAAGCGTTGAACAGCCGGATGTCTTTGCATGTTTTAATGCAGCCAGTGTATCAGCGGTCTCACCCGATTGGGTAATGCCGATAACAAGGCCGTTAACCGGTGGTGGGAAGTATTTGAACTCGGAGGCAAACTCCAGCCGGGCCGGAATACCGCAGGTCGCTTCGAGAAGGTACTTGAAGATAAGGCCTGTATGATAGGAAGATCCACAAGCAACGAGAGTGATTGATTTTGCATGAAGTATTTTCTCCGGCAGATCTTTTAGGTCCACTGAACGGATCGTGTTGTAGAATGCCTGTGGCTGCTCGTATATCTCCTTGAGCATATAGTGAGCGAATCCCCCCTTCCTGATGTCTTCCAGCGACCAGTCGATAAGTTCAACAGGTCTTATGATGGGTTCGCCATTATGAAATATTTCGATATTTTTCTTTGAGAGGGAAACCGTATCCCCGTCTTCAAGGAAGATAGCCCGTTCCGTGAATTCGATGACCGGTGTCATGTCGGATGCAGCAAAAAATTCCCCGTCCCCCACGCCGATAACAAGCGGGCTTGCGTTCTTGGCTGCGATGATTCGATCCTCACCAGCGGCTATGACAAGGATAGCATAGGATCCCTCCAGTTTCGGAATAACTGCCTGAACAGCGCCGAGCAGATCCGGTTTTTTTGCATATTCTTCCTCAATGAGGTGAACGATAACCTCAGTATCCGTGTCAGAGCGAAATATGTGCCCCCTCAACTGCAGGTTTCGTTTCAGATTGGCATAGTTTTCAATGATCCCGTTATGAACAATCGCAATTTTCCCCGAACAGTCTGTATGGGGGTGTGCATTGGCGTCATTCGGGATCCCGTGGGTTGCCCAACGGGTATGGCCGATACCAATCTTCCCTCGGAGATTGGCTGCTGTACCGGCTTTTTCCGATATGCGGCCCTGGTGTTTGGTGAGATTAATACCTGTCCCCAGCGTCGCCACCCCGAACGAGTCATAGCCACGGTACTCGAGTTTTTTAAGTCCCTCGACTATCAGCGGTGCGGCCTCTCTCCTGCCAATATACCCGACAATGCCNNCACACGTCATATCACCATGGATCCGTCCGGTATGTTACGGGAAATGATACTTTCCTGTCCCTCAATCGTAACATTGTTTCCGATAACACAGTTTTTATACACCGTAAACGGACCGCTTGAAACGTTATCCCCGAAAACTGTACCAAATTCTGACCGTATAGTACATCCTTCGATCTCCATGAGGCCGGCCACCGTGGAAACGGAAGTATGATCCGCAAGGGTACACCGTTCCCCGACCACGGTATCGATGATACGGGAATGTGATCCGATTGAGGTATCATCCATGACAATTGCATCACCAAGGAAGGTGAACGGGTCCAGATTCACCCGTGAACCGATACTAGTATTGGGCACGATGCAACAGTTTGGTCCTATTGTGCAATCATTACCTATCACAACCGGGCCGGTGATAACAGTATTCGGCCCGATGGTCGTTCCCTTTCCAACACGGACCGGCCCATGGATTATTGTCTGCCTGCTTATGGTACCTTCCCGTGCCTGCGGCAGGCTGCTCAGGAGACGCCGGTTCATCTTCAATAAATCCCATGCAAAGATTGCATCCTGCCAATCATCTGCCGGAACAGCTTTTATCAGTTCCCCGGCCCGGATCATCCCCGAAATCGCATCGGTGATATCATTTCCCCGGATAGAGGAAAAGAAATTTTTCTTTAGGGAATAGATGCCGGTACTCACCATGAAACTCGGGGCATGTTCAGGTTTTTCAACGATATCGGTCACAAGCCCATTGTTCAGGAGCACGACACCAAAGTTGGAGGGATTCGGATGCTCTTTTACGAGGATTGCATTGGGGGTATCCATAACTCTCGCTATCGATTGCGGGTCTATGTAATTGTCACCGGGTAAGACGAGGAAATCTCCTTTTATTTTCGATTCTGCACACTGGAGGGCATGAGCGGTGCCCAGTTGTTTGCTTTGGACAACCACCTCTATCGGTACGTCAAGCCCGTTTAAAAACCGTGTCACCTGTTCTTTCCGATACCCAACAACGACAATAATCTCCTGAATCCCGTTTTTTTGGAGTGCATCGATCACGTATTCAATAATGGGGTGGTTTGCTACCGGAATCATGGCTTTCGGCCTGTTCCGGGTGAGTGGGAAAACCCGTTTTCCTTCCCCTGCTGCTAATATAACGGCCTGCATTTTGTTCCCTACCGAATAATTGCATTCTCACCGATACACCCTTCGATAAACGAATTGGGTGCAAACTGTGCGTTACTTCCTATCACGGCACCAACATTGATTGAGCAGTTGATCCCGAACTGGACATTATCACCGATGACCGCTCCGAATTTTTCTCTCCGAGTATCTTTTCCACATACCCTGACATTTGAATGGTCATGCCGGAGGTTCGCAACTTTGGTGCCCGCTCCGAAGTTGCAGTTACTCCCTACAACGGAATCTCCGAGATAGTTAAAGTGGGGGATTTTTGTACCTGACATAACAATGGAGTTCTTTACTTCAGAGCAATGTCCGATATGACAATCATCTCCTATACTTGTTGACCCGCGGATATATGCATGGGGGCCGATACGGCAGTTTTTCCCGATGATACAGGGGCCCTCGATATAGGTTCCCGCCTTGATAATACTCCCCTCACCAATAATCACGGGACCACGAAATGTCACACCTTCTTCAACCGTCCCGGTATTTTCGGCGGGGATCCGGTCCATAAGGGTGGCATTCGCATCAAGCATATCCCAGGGATGCCCGACATCCATCCAGTACGAGAGGTGGTACGCCCCGAGTTTCCTTTCCACAATCAGCCCGGCAAGGGCTTCTGTGAGTTCAAGCTCGCCCCGGGCAGATGGTCTGACCTTTTCGACCCTGTCGAATATATCCGGTGAAAACAGATATGCCCCGGCATTAATCAGGTTGGATTTTGGGTGTTTTGACTTCTCTTCAAGTGAAGTAACCCGATCGCCTTCGACAAGAACAACACCATAATCCCCCGGGTGATCGGTTGTACTGATGCCCATGCAAGGAGCTTGGCGTTTACAAAAAACCGCGATATCGTCGCTTTGGAGTACCATATCCCCGTTCATGAGAAGAAATGGCCCGGTTACCAGGTCCCGGACTGATCGCACGGCATCAGCCGTCCCGCGTTGATGGCGTTGTGGCGCGTAAGTGATGTTGATGCCGAATTCGGTCCCGTCACCGAAGTGCCGGCGAATTTCCCGTTCACCATACCCTACGACAAAAATAAAATTTGAGATCCCCGTTTCACGGGCGGCAAGGATCAGGTGTTCCATCATCGGACGATTTGCGAGAGGAAGCATCACCTTCGGGCGTTTCGCCGTAAGGGGGCGCATCCGTTTCCCCTCCCCTGCGGCGAGAACGACACATTCCATATCTACAGCTCTTCCTGCAACATTTAAGCAGTTTTCCCCAGATGAATGCGTTCTTTACCCATTGCGAGCAGACATTTTGCCTTTGCGAGTGTTTTTCCTTCCGCCGTGATACGGATCTTCGGCTCTGTGCCACTTGCCCGGATCAGGCACCACCCGTCTTCATCGGTGATTCGGATACCCTCCGTTGGGATGGATGCACCAAGCCGGGTAACAATGTCCCATGCGGTTTCGCAGGTAAACGATTCCCTCAGGACATGGTACGTGGGTATCGCATCGATCTCCTTGGCAATGTCCCATTCCGATGACATCTCACAGAACAGTGCTGCGGCAAAGGGACCGTCAGGGCAATAGGAGATCTTCGGGAAGATCCATGCCCCCGAAGGTTCACCCCCGAAATCCCCCCACGTCAGGAGTTCCTCCGAAACAAAAGCATCGCCGACTGGTGTCCGGCGGACCTCGACGCAGTCATCGATGATCATTGATGCATCGCTGGTGGTCACAACGCGCTTCGCGCCGATATATCGGGCAAAGAGCATGAGAAGGTGGTCTCCGTCAATATACCTACCCCTGTTATCAAATGCCATCATCCGGTCAGCGTCGCCATCATGAACAACCGCACACCCGGCTCCTGTTTTTTTCACCATCTCCCCGATATATCCAAGATGTTCTTTTAATGGTTCGGACGGGCGGGCAAAATAGCCCAAGGGATTGCAGTTGATGCAGGTAGTTTTTATCCCGGCATCAGAAAGAAGCGACGGGGTGATCAGACATCCCGCACCGTTGCCGCAGTCTAAAATAACAGAACTGTTCCCTTTGATCTTTATTTTGTCAAGTATCGCATTTTTATGGGGGGTTATGGCATCAAATGCCTGCTCGCGTCCCTGGTACTTCCAGTCCGCCCAGTGCTGTGTGTCAAGGAGGGCTTCCATCTCGGCCTGCTGTGTCCTTGTTAACGATGAACCGTCCCGGTTGAAGAGTTTCAACCCATTGTATTCTTCCGTGTTGTGGGATGCAGTGATCATGCACCCGGCCTGTATAGCCCGGGTACTAAATGCCACGGAGGGTGTAGGGGCGATACCGGCATTCCTTACGGTTCCCCCGGTTCCCAGGATGCCGGATATCACCAGGTGTACCAGCAGGGGACTGGTTGTGCGGGTATCCATACCAACAATAATATCGGGGGATCTGGATGCAAGTGCTGAACCTATTTTTAATGCTGTTACAGCCAGCGTTTGGTCAAATTTTCTTCGTATCCCCGAGGATCCGAACAGCATGCAACATCATTGGTTGTCTGCCTAAAAAGAGTTTTATCTTCGAAAGAATAGTGGAATTCATACCTAATGTGCGAGTCAGGAAGATCTGCCATACGGGCACCAGTGTTCAAGCTGGTGTAGCCGGGACACTCCAGCCACGGATGATCCCATACACAGCAACCGTTTTATTCCATTATACTGCTAAATCAGGTCCCCGGT
>PMKW01000014.1 GCA_003157895.1 Methanoregula sp.
GCAATAGCACCGAGAGCAATGCAGCCGATCAGTAAGACCAGAAGCCCGATCGCAACCAAGACGACCAAAACAGACACGCCAGCGCCAATTTTCCCGCAGGTTTGGATGAGGTTCATGAATCCAATTCCTATCAACGGTATGTCACGGGTGATACGATAGGGATATTCCCGGTACAGGTTCATAACCAAATTTTATCTTTCGGATTCATCGATCGGCAGGGGAGATTCCCGGGAGACCGGAATATTCGGCTTTGTAGAATTCCTCTAATGAGGTACTGTTGCATCAGAGAGACTCAACGAAAATGAAGTCGTCATGAATTATCAATGTTGATTATTTAAAAGTCCCGATAACACAACAGAACCCATTTCACAATCTATATATTCTTGGTTGCACCCAATCCTCCTGTAAGAGTCATGAAAATAATTTTCCTTTTTATATTCCTTATCCTCGCTGTCAATATCCTTCCCGTTTCCGTTTTGGCGATGGACCTCGCCCCGGCGACCACGACACCGGTTCCAGTACTTGTCCGGAACATCGATCAGCCGGTCCATGTCGTCCCGTTGCTTACGGCTGCCCCCATCGGCGCAATCTCCATCAGCAGCACCCCTTCAGGAGCGCAGGTGATTATCGACGGGGCCATGCAGGGAACCACTCCTTTTACCATCCGCACCCTGACCGCAGGTACCCATGCCCTGCTGCTGGAGGAAACGGGATACCAGGATTACACGACAAGCATCACCATCACTGCCAATCAGCTGAGCCAAAAGAGCTATAAACTGGTCCCGGTAGTAACGATAACACCGGCAGCAATACTGAACCCGGTCGCCATCAAGACCGTGGAGCCAAACCCGACAACGTCAATGCCGCCCCTGCAGCTGCCGGGAACCAGCCTGAGCGCGCAACTGAGATTTCCCGAACCGGTTTCCATCAGTCCCGTCACGGTCCGGATCGGCAACCATACAAAAACCATCCGCTTAACGACACTCTCACCCTACTTTGATCTCCAGCTGAGTGCCGCTCCCGGTACCAATGCATCCTTCCTGCATTTGCAGGATGCCGGGAGCATTCCCACTTCATATATGGAGGTGGATTCTCACAACGTCTACCTGCCGGGATCGCATGTTATGAGCAGAGCGGAAATGGCAAATGACCCGGTCTGGGGCGACAACGACACGGTGCGCATCGATATCACCGACCGGTTCTTCAATAACACGAACTTCCGCTGGCTCTCCGGTGAGAACGGGGTAACCGCTTTTTACCAGGTCTCCCGGTATCCCTTCGATTCCAATGCCTCGCACTGGCAGAACCAGTACGTGCCGGGACTGGTCGCATCCGGTCCTGCAAAGGATATCCATGTCGACAGCGAGAATTTCCATTATTTCTCCCTCAACTTTGCCCCGATTGCCAACCATAATCCCGCTGACCCGCCGTTTTACACCGGGCTTTCCCATCTCGAAGAGACCGTACCCGGCAAGGGCACGCCGATGGCACTTGCCCGTATCCCCCTGACCGGGGCCGGGGTCTACATGAAAAAAGTCACCCTCGGACCGCTGAGCTTTCCGGTACCCGCAGGTTTTACGATGATTCCTGCGGGGGAATCCACCGAACAGGAGCTCGGCAACCCCAACGAGAACATGGTCCTGAGCACGGCCGGCATCTCCTCCAGTAATGTCCATTCCGCCGTTGAATCTGCGCTTATGGAACTGCCGCAGACATTCTATGTCCGTATCGTGCCGATGCATAGTGACGGCACGGCTGGTATCCCCTCGCTTCCGGTGACCGTGAAAATGGTCAGGCCGAAACCCTGCCCGCTGAACCCTCCCGCCAACTCGGAGATCGACATCGTGATGAGGCCCCCTTCGGCAACGGTCGCGTCCTTCTACATGACCTCCTTTATCCCTGACTGGATCCATACCGACCAGGATGGCAAGCTTGTCTCCCGCGCCCATTTCGTCACGGTTTCTAGCCCACCCTATTGTAAAGATACCTCCGGCCAAAGTACCATGACGGGCAGTTTGGATGCGCAGATGTGCGCCCAGTATGGCGGAAGCCAGCCGGGCTACCACTTCTATGCGGACCCGGCGGAGGACCACTGGTATGACACGGTCTGGAACATCATTACCAGCTTATTCTCGGCATGGGGCGAGGTGATCCATGCCGTGTCTGTGGCATGGAACGATATCCAGAACATTGCCGCGAACCTGACGGCCATATACCTGTCAAACATCGTCCTTCTGGGTCTCTATCACTGCGAGGATCACCCGACCTGCGTTGATGTGATCCATACCGCAGATTCCGCGGCCCTCGCAGCATTCGGTGTTCCCCCGACAATCCCGGACGTATCCGATCTTGAAGGAATGGGCGCAGACTACCTGGCGAAAATCTCTGCGGATGAACTGGGTGCTGGAGGTGTCCTTGATACGGCAGAAGATGTCTATGCGGATCTTCCCAACAATGTCAAACAGGGTTTCAAGGACCATGCCGATGATGTCGGCCACGATCTTTCAGATACCCTGTCAATGAACTCAGGCAGTGCAGCCGCAACAGCGGCAGGTGGCAACTTCTACATCCCCGACCCGCTCTATTACCAGGCCCACCCGGCAACGGTGATGGTCAGGGTCACCAACCCGAACAGCATTGCCACGGACCAGCTCACCCTGAATGTGCATGACGCCGGTGGGTTCTACCATCCGGCGACCGTCGTTGTCCCGGCCCTCGCACCTTCCGGCTCCACCGTGATCCCGATCATCCTGAACGAGGACTTCTCGAAGGGATTTGTGACCGGGTGCACCGCCGATTCGTATACCTCCACGAACGGCATCCCCTGCTATTGGGAGAACTGGCAGCAGGCCGCCCGTGACTACGGTACCGACCAGTTCGTCATCACGTACTCGGTGAAGAAGAACGGGCAGTGGATCTCCGGTCTCACACCGTCGTCATCGGGAACGGTCCTCTCGAACCAGAATATCATCAATGTCGATGAAAACGGGAATACCTGACCCGGGTACTCATCGACCCTGGTGCTGAAGTACCCGGACGGCTGGCAGGTACAGGAGAACGGCATGCCGCTGGTGTACGATAACGTGATGTGGAACAAGTACCAGTTCACGAACGGCGACAGTGGCCGGCTGATCGGCTGAAATCCCTTT
>PMKW01000196.1:0-1546 GCA_003157895.1 Methanoregula sp.
AGGCTTCTCATGAACGTCAGGAAAAGGGATGTCGGTCCTTTCCCGACACCCTGGAACACGGAAGACGACAGGAGACCCAGCGGTACAAAGGGATAAAAAAAGCACATGACCCCGATAAACGCGGCAATTGCCGGATAGAGGTGGGCGCTTTGCTGTGAATAGGAGAAGACAGACGCAATCGGGTAGGCAAATATCCCGGTAAGGATACTGACACTGAGTGCTATGGCAAGTCCAAACATAATCGCGAAGGTATGGGCAACCCGGATCTTTTCATAATGCCGGGCACCATATGCCGCACCAACAACCGATACTACGGATGTACCGATAGCAACAATAGGAACAATCCCAAATGACACAACCCTGAAGCCCACGGAAAAGACTGCCACCGCATCCGTGGTGGCTACCATAACGAGTATCAGGTTGAGAATGATATTCAGTGCTGACATCAGCAGATACTCAACACTGGCAGGGATTCCCACGGACAGGATATCGGAAACCACGCTCCGGCTCGGAATGAAAACCTGCCGGGAAAAGCACACATAGGTATCCTTTTTGATAAAGAACCAGTAACAGAGGACGATCGTTGCGGCAGCAAGGGAGATTACCGTACCCCATGCAGCTCCTGCAATGCCAAGGCCCAGCCCGTAAATCAGGAGGGGGTCGAGAACAATATTCAACAGGGATGCGGCAACCATGGCGTGCATCGTTCTCCGGGCATCACCTTCCGCCCGGAGAATGCCATAGGCAATGTTGACAAAGAGAATGAAGAATGAACCGGCGAAAAGAACCTGTCCGTATGCTACAGCAAGACCTGAGGTCTTCCCGGCACCGAAAAGAAGGGCGATCTGCCCTGCAAAAATAACAAGCGGCAGGGTAACAATTACTGACAGGATGAGAGCGATGAGGAGAGTATGTACTGCACAGTTATTTGCGCCGTTACGGTCGTTTGCCCCGATCCTTCGCGCAATGGCCGATGTAGCCCCCGCACCGATACCGGTTCCCAGTCCCATGAGAACCATATACAAAGGGGTCATGAAGCCGACAGCGGCAAGTGCATCGGAACCGAGGCCGACAACCCAGACAGCGTTCACAATATTGTAACTGGACAGCAGGAGCATAGCGACGATCATCGGTCCTGATAACGAGATGATTGCTTTTTTCGGATCACCGGTCAGGATAGTGACACCCTGAGTATTCCCTGTGGAACAGGCTTTTTTTTGATCGAAAAAGGAAAAAATTTTCATTTTCTGCACGCTCTTTACTCATGCCTCAGCGCATCGATCGGGTTAAGATTCGCAGCCTGCCATGCCGGGTAGATACCGCAGAGAAGACAGATTACGATACCGAAGGTGACTCCTTCAACTACCGATAGTGCATTGGCGGTCGTGAGCAGGTACTTGGTCGAGCCCAGCATCAGGGCACTGACGGCATACCCGGCAAGGATGCTTAACACCCCGCCGATGATACTGCCGATCACCCCGATAATAGCCGCCTCGTAAATGAACATGCTCATCACCTCCTTTTTCTGCGTCCCGATGCTCCGCAT
>PMKW01000196.1:1564-9739 GCA_003157895.1 Methanoregula sp.
GTAACGAACGTCGTGACCGTGCCAAAGGTGGAATAGATACTCGAGAGCGTAGCCTTGCTGTCCGTCACGCTGACAACCTTGTTGTCCTTCTGCTTGTTGAGCTGTTTCTCTATGTTTGTCTTGACGGTCGCGGTATCGCCATTCTTCACTTTCACGACCACTTCATCGTAATCCTTGTTCCGGTCGTAGGCATTTTCAAACCACTCCGGGGTTACGACAAGGGCATTGTCCGTGCTGATATCGAAACTCATCCCCCGTTCCTCGATAATGCCGGTGACGCGGAGCGTCCCCTTGCTGCCATCGGTACCGATCGAGATCCTTGAACCAACCTTGAGATTGTGGTCCTTGGCAAACGTGGAACCTACAAGACAGCCGGAATTCCCGTCGTTGTAATCACCGGCCTGGAGTTTCATAATACCCGGAACATCTTCGGTCGGCAACGCATAGATGGTCGCGACGATATCGTCGCTACCCACACCGATCTTCATATGATCGGAGGTCGAATAGACCGGGGTCGCCACGTTGGGCGCGACAACCCGTTTTATCTCCTGGAAGTTCTGGTCGCTGATCTTCAGGCTTACAGAACTGCTTCCCCCGCCGCCTCCCCCCTGACCCATGCCGCCGCCACCGCCGCTGTACGGTGTGACGATCACGCTGTCTCCTACTGAGGAGAGACTTGCAGAGACCATGGATACCATGCTGTTCCCGAGGATTCCCATCGACGCGATGGCAACAACCCCGATCACGATGCCGAGCATCGCAAGGGTGGAGCGGAGCATGTGAATGCGGATATTCCGCTTGGCGATCTCCCAGAAAATTGCGGTCATGCTGCAATTCTCCCGTCCACGATCCGTATGGTCCGGTTCGTGTAATTGGCGACATTGGGATCATGGGTCACAACAATGATGGTTGAGCCGTTTTTGTTGAGTTCCGTCATGAGTTCCATGATACTCGCCCCGGTCTTCGAATCGAGATTTCCTGTCGGTTCATCGCAGAGGAGAATATCGGGATCGTTGATGAGCGCACGGGCTACCGCCACCCGCTGCTGCTGGCCTCCGGAGAGTTCCATGGGTGTATGTGAATAGAGACTTTCATCGAGCTGGACGGCCCGGAGTACTTCCCGTGCCTTCTCCTCATTCACACCTCCTTTGAGCATCTGGGGAAAACTGACATTCTCGATGATATTCAGGAGCGGGAAGAGGTTGAAGTACTGGAAGATGAAGCCAATCTTGTCCCTGCGAAAGCTGGTCAGTTCCTCATCGGACATATTCCGTATCGCCCTTCCGCTCATCGAAATACTTCCGGAGGTCGGGGTGTCAAGGCATCCCATCAGGGAAAGGAGAGTCGATTTTCCTGATCCTGAAGGCCCCATGATTGAGATAAATTCCCCGCGCTCAACTTCAAAGGAAATGTGATTAAGTGCAGTCACATCCCCTGCCCTGAGCGGGTATATCTTTACTACATCCACAAACTGGATTACCGGTTCCATGAGCTGTCACCTAATGGCTCTTCTTCCGCCGGTAGTAAAGATACCCGCCTATAAAGGCGATTACGAGGACAATAGCAATGGCTGGGAGAAAGCTTGGCGAATTCTGTGTCTGTGAAGAATCGGTAACTGTAAGCGCAACATCCTGCTGTGAGGTTACTACATTACCGTCCGCGTCCTTATAGGACATCTGGAGGGGGATGCTTTTTACGCCGCTTGCACTGAAGGTGACTTCAAAACTGCCGAAATCATCCGGTTTGAGTGCACCGATGACATAGGTTTTGTAGGGGTCCTGCGGGACTGCCGGCGACAATGCTGTTACGGAGACACCATTTGCATTTTCCAGCCCGGCATTCGTGACATCGGCGGTCACATGATAGATACCGCTCTCAAGCGTTACCTTCACATTACTCATCAGCGGGCTGGCCTTCTTTTTATCCGGAGCAAACGACACGGGCATCTCTAACGAAACCACGTGATGGGTATCTCCGTTATCATAGCTCAATGCGAATTTAACGGAAGATTCCACGCCGGGAGTTATCGAAATGCTGGTATTGGTATTCGCACCGGATGCAAGTGCCCCGATGTAGATCTTCGTGGGTGAAGCGGTAACACCATCTCCGGATACTTCGAGAATGACATTCTTTACGTCATTGTTCCGGGGGTTGGCAATCTGCACATTAATCAAATCTTTTTTGTCCTGCGTGAAGGTGTCGGGCTTTTCAAGGATGGTTAGCACGAGTGGGGTATTGTCCACCTTTACCTGAGTGCGGTAGTACAAGCTGTCGGCATCGCGGAAACTCAGGGAAAAGGTCGGGTAATACGTTCCCTCTAAGGCATCCGAAGCAATGGAAAAAACAAACGGTCTTGTCTGGAGCGGACCGATGTTGGCCGATGAATCATACGAACCGCTGGTGAGGCGGATATCCTTGTCGCCGAACGTGGCGTGGTTGACCACGATGCTCTGGTTTGCATTCCCGTTGGTAACATAAAATGTGGCCGTGCCTTCATCCCCGGTGAAAAAAACCGCAGGATCGATAGTCACACTGGATACATACACGTTGCCTGCGGCAACAATGGATTCGGGGTTTGAATAGGCGCCTGCCGGAAGTACGAAGATACCTACGGCAACAAGGAATGCGAGGAAGATCCCCAGTCGCCCGATGAAGGTACCTGGTAAATTTCCATTCTTGTTCTTCTTAAGATCCGATCGCTGTCCCATTTCCGTTGAATGGAGTGATGGGTATTCTGAAGTTTTTTTAACGTTGACCATTCACAATTCCTCGATTAGTAGTAAATATTTTTACTACTTTGCTTTTTGTTAAGTTTACAGTACATTCTTAAAAAGGTATCGTAAAAGTAGTAAAATTCTTAACAACCCGCGGGGGATGATTATATAATGAGGACTATTTCGGTATCGCTCGTGAAAGCGCTCAATGATCTCGGGTTATCCAAATATGAAGCGAATGTCTATGCGGCGCTGGTCCTGTACAACAACGCTGAAGCAAAGGAGATCATCGATTTTCTCTCCATTTCAAAGCCGAGCGTATACGAAGCGCTGGACCACCTTGATGAGATGGGGCTTGCCGTAAAGAGAGTCACAAAACCGGCCCGGTATAGTGCAATCTCTCCCGATATGGCTATCGATCTCCTCATGGATAAGCACCGGAAGGCAGCGGAACAGGCACTGACGGAACTCAAAACGCTGGAGAAAAAGAAGGTACGCACTGACAAGGAGGATGCCCTCTGGACCATCTACGGGGATGCCAATATCGAGTATAAAATCCGTGACCTTTTCAGCAGAGCAAAACACCACATCAGCTGTACAATCGGAGAACGGTACCTCCCATTCTTTGAGAATATTAAGATCAGGGACGTTTCACTGCGTCTCATTGTGATTTCAGATGACGCGGCTCTTTTAGGAAAACTGCATGAATTATTCCCGGGAAAAAATGCTGATATCCACATCATCTCGCCGGAACAATTCAAAATCCCACCCTTTGCACCACCGGAATTTGATGATGTGAGCAAATATATGAACTATGAAAATATCCTTGATTTGATCGTTGATGATGACGAACTCCTCATGATCCCGCCGTTTATTTCCGGCAGCGTTTCTGTTCTTAATACCAGGAATAAGGGAGCGATCCTCCAGATAAAAATGATCAGCCAGATGAACTGGAAGCGTTTTGTCGATAGCGAGGGAATGCCATTTCCCCCGCCACCCGCACCTAAGAAAAAACGATCGTGATCCGGAAAAATTTCCCTCGTCCCTTACCCTACTCCAACCGAACAATTTTAACAAAACGTGAAAAAAAACATGAACATCCTCAGAAAAAAAATATCCCGAAAAAATACCGGATCCCGTGATTACCTGATCAGACAGGTGCAGGGTAACAGCCTGCTGTGGACTATTGTTATCATCGGTATTGTAATACTGCTGATCGTGGCTTCTCCAGCCCGAGCTGGAGAGTAGTATGGGGTAGGAAGTCCGATCCTTTCCGTGTCCCTTTCAGAATCCNNGTGGCGCTGTAAAACCCTAATGGGTGCTTTCCCGTGGCGAAACTGAGGGAAAGCCAGGGTATAGCATGGCCAGATGAAAGGAAGGGCTGTTTTATCTTTGGGGTATCACAAAACGGATTCCGGTTTTCATGTTGAAACCGATCAGCGATTTCCGGATTGTAANNCGGATCGCGATTTTCCTTTTGAAATCGGATCCCGAATTTATTTTTTTAATCGCGATCACGATCCCGATTAAAAATCGTTCCGGAAAAATCGGGGATCGTTTTTCATGTTGAATTCGATCAGCGATTTCCGGATCAAAATCGGATCCCGGTTTTTTATTGAGCGGGTATTTCGATACCCACGTGCGGGAGAGTCAGGGCCGGACCCGGGGACCCCCCGTGCCCCCTCCCGATTTGGAAAAAACCGAATCCCTTCGCGTCTGCTTCCAGGACGGTACAGGTAACCTGATAATCTTCCCGGTATAATGGAATGATAAGACAATCTCCTCAGGAATTATTTATGGAAGCCGAAGAACAGATCATCAGGGAACTCCGTCAGGTACCGCGGCAGCACTACCGCGAGATCCTTGATTTCATCCGGGCAAAAAAGAAAAATACCTGCGGGATGGTCGCCGAGACCGCACTGGCCAGCGAGTCCTCCCTGAGAAAAGACTGGCTGCGTCCTGAGGAAGACGAGGCATGGGCGGACTTGTAACGGGCGACGTTGTTGTCGTCCTATTCCCTTTTTCCGATTTGAGCAGTGCGAAGAAACGTCCGGCACTGGTTCTTGCAACACCGGATGGCGATGATGTGATCCTCTGCCAGATCACGAGCCGGCTCGTATCGGACCGGTACGCAATTCTGATCAGTGAAGACGATTTCTCGTCCGGATCACTCCGGCAGGAAAGCAACGTGCGGCCGACCCGGATTTTTACGGCCGATACATCTATCATCGAGTATAAGGCCGGTCATCTCAATAGCGTGGTAATGGAAAAGATCACGGACCGGGTTATCGGGATTCTCAAGAGCTGACTTACGGAGATACTCACATGGTTGATTCAAAAGTCATCGAAGCGGTGAACCTGTTCAGGAGTACGCTCGAATCGGATGGATTCCGGATCCACGATCTGATTCTTTTCGGGTCTTCAAGTACCGGCTCTCTCCAGCCAGGCAGTGATATTGATCTCGCGATTATTTCCGACTACTTTGCCGGAAAAGATATTTTCAAACGAGCACAGATGACAAAAGATGCCGAGCTGAACACAATCAGAAAATTCCGGTTGGCTCTGGATATCGTTACGCTTACAACCGAGGAGTACAATGACCGGAACTCCGTTTTCCTCAATAACATCCGGAAAGGTGTCCCTGTTCTTTCCACCCCCTCTGCATAATCACCTCACCCCCCCGATCCGGCCCCTCTCCGGCCCCGGATTGCCCCTCCGGACACCCCCTCCCGGGACTTACGTGCAAAAACCCCCGGATTATGTACAAGGATTTCCGGAAAACACCCTATACGCAGGATTTACGGCAAACGGTGCGTTTTCCGTGGCGCTGTAAAACCCTAATGGGCGCTTTCCCGTGGCGAAAATGAGGGAAACCTGGGGTACAGCACGGCCAGATGAAAAGAAGGGCTGTTTTGGAATATTCCCGGAGGGAGGGTCAAAGGGGGGGGTCAGATGGTGTACTTTGGTTGTATGGCGATCCAGACCCGCCCCATTTTTTCATTATGTCTAATCAACCGGATCCCGCAATTCACTGACGACAATTTACCCGGAATGGTCGCCATGAGCAATGGAGTTGCCAAGGCTCTCAGGGTCCCGGTCTTGCCAAAGTACACCTCCCGACCCCCCCATCACTGGTCCGGGCCTGCGTGAAAAATCATGCGATTTTACAGTGGAGGATTATACTGAGAGATGACCGGAGAGGTGTAGGGGGTCGGGCGGTGTACTTTGATCCGCAAGGATGGATAGACCGGAGAAAATGGTGAAACAAACTTCGATTGTACTTGAGATCATGGCGAGGCTGTGACCCCGACTTCCCGATGGAGAACCCCCGGAACCCCTCAGACACAACGGATCTCCGTATGGGCGGGATATTTCCCTGCTGCATATTTTCCGCATCATAGGGGAAAACATTATAATATGATCCAGAAAAGTATCCGTTGTGAGCATGTATGCAAAAAACGGTCCTGCTGATTCTGGTTGCACTACTCCTGTGCCTGTCTCCTGCCGCGACAGCACTGGATGAAATCGTTCACGTTAATCCCGTGAGCTCCCTGTCCATCGACAGTTCCCCGTCCGGTGCGACGCTGCAGCTCGACGGCGTCACCGTGGGGACGACCCCCTTTTCGACCCAAGTGCTGCCGCCCGGCCGGCACGCGGTCGTCCTCAAAAAGGCTGGTTACCAGGATTATACTGCCACGGTGTCATCGAGCGCGGCATCGCCCATGAGGGTGTTGTATACCCTCGTCCCGATACCCACACCAACACCCACACCGACAGCAGCACTCCACATTATCCCCGGGCGGTTACCAACGATTCTCCCCATAATCCGTCCCGTTGTCACCCCGACACTCGCGCCGGTACCGTCCCTTCCTGCCGTGAAAAACCCGTCGTGGCAGACCCTGAAATTTCCCGGGCCGGTATCGGTCATGCCCCTGGTAATCCACGTCGGCACGTTCAACAAGACCTTCCACATGACTACCCTGTCCCCGTACTTCAACTACCAGGGGATGACGCACCCGGGTGTTTCCTCAAAATTCCCGCTGGCGCCGGCCCCGGTAAAAAACCTGCCTTCGTCATATATTGAGGTGGACCAGCTGGTGACGACCGACGATGTCCGTCAATACTATGCCGGGTGCAGCGGGGAGTTCTGTGCGGTCGACGCAGACGGGATCACGCATTCACAACAGGATATGACTCCCGTCTGGGGTGACGAGGCCACGTTCTCCATCCGGCGGGATGCCACATTGTTCAATTCCAGCGCCTTCCGCTGGATCCCAAATAGTCCTGCATGGACCGGGGCCCTCTGGCAGGTATCGCGTTACCCGTTCAGTACCAATGCATCGGACTACCAGAACCAGCATATCCCGGGCCTCGTCGCATCGGGACAGGTCAATGACTTTTACCTCGACAAGAACGGGTTCCACTACTTCATGATCAACTTTGCCCGGATCGCCAGCCACAATCCCGGGGATCCCCCGTATTACGAAGGCCCGGTCTCGATCCACGAGACCGCGCCCGGGCAGGGCACGCCCCGCTCTATGGTGAAGATCCCGGGACTATCGGTCGGTATCTATACGGACACCGCGAGCCTCGGGCCCCTGACGATCCCCTACCCGGCAGAGATCCGGTTCTTATCTGCCGGGGATCTCTCTGAGAATCAGCTTGGCGACCCGAACAGGAACATCGTCCTGAGCACGGGTGCCTGGCCCCCCGCCGCAAGTACCACGAACAAGGTATCGGCCCTGCTTGACACGAACCCGAAGTATTATGTCCGTGTCGTCCCGGTCACCGCGGACGGGACTGCCGGTATCCCGACCATCCCGGTCGAGGTCACGGTCACCCACCCGGAACCCTGCCCCCCGTGCCCGTCAGCCGATTCGTCAGGCACCCAGACCTTCACCATAAAACCCCCGTCCGTGCAGGTCAGTTCCTTTTACATGACCTCGTTCGCGCCGGACTGGATCCGCACGGACGACCAGGGGAACCTCGTCTCCCGGGCGCACTACGTATCCGTCTCCGTGCCCCCGAACTGCGACCCGAATACCCCCGCCCAGCCGCCCACGGATGTGGGCAAGGCACTCAGTGACTGCCTGAGTGCGAATAATGGTGACAGCTCGAAATGTTCCAATTTCTGGAACGATGCAACGCAGTGCTATGCTTTTAAGACGCGTGCACACGGGATCGTCGGGTACCATTTCTACAGCGATCCCCCGGAGGGGCACTGGTATGATATCCTCGTCGATATCGTCTCCGGGCTCTTCTCTTCATTCGAGCAGGTGATCGACGGCGTCTCTAGTGCATGGAATACCATTGTGATGAACGTCATCGACGCCGCGTCCATAATCTGTGGCAGCGGGGCCGCCTGTAAAGCGGTGATGACCGCCGTTGTAGACACCGGGCTCTCCGCGCTCGGGGTGCCCCCGACCGTCCCGAACTTCGACGAGCTGGAGAGCATGGGTGC
>PMKW01000081.1 GCA_003157895.1 Methanoregula sp.
GGCACCAGCGAGACAAACATCAGGAAGAATAAGGAGATCCAGGTTAAATTCCGGTCGCTCTTGTTGATGTAGGTGTATTGAACTGCATGACCGGTCCAGAAATTTCCCAAGGTGATAAAACTCATGAAATAGACCAGCAGGCTTGGCCCGATCGAGACCAGCTGGAGCCAGAGCTGAACTTCCCCGGTAATCCCCGTAACAACCGGGACACTCAGCCCGAGCACCAGCAGCGTCAGGGCAAACGCAAAGACACCGTCCGCGATCGATTTTGACCGGCTGATATCCAGCCCCGCAAACCTGTTGTAACCGCTGGTCAGGCTGAACATAGTCGTGCGTAATAGAACACGGACCCCTATATAGTTTGGGGCTCACCCATGAGAATACCGGTGTAAGTCAGGTATCCCGGGCTGGATAAAAAACAGTCATTGCGCCAGCAGGGTATGAAGGGGGAGATATCTTAAGGGGGTTCTGTGGGGGTCACCCACAAATCCTGGCCCGATAAACTGTTCAAGGAACAGATGACTTCGGATACCCCGATTGCTATTGTCCGGGATACCCAAAAAAAAGTTGATATCCCCCGTATCCATAAAAACATTAAAAAGAGAGAACTATTCTAAAAAAGAGCGGACTTCACCCGCAGAGCGGCGATAATTTTTCTATCACCCGCTCGACCTGCTGCACCGCGGTGCCGGTATACGCATCCGGGTTGAGAAGTGCAGCGATATCTGTCTTTGAGCAGCATCGGATCACTTCCGGGTCGGTAGCCAGCACATCGGCCAGCGCTTTTCCCTCGGCCAGCGCCTGCATGCTCGCCATCCGGACCCGTTCGTGAGCGTCCTGCCGGTTCATGCCTTTCTTCGTCAGTTCGATCATGACCGGCTCGGCCATGTTGATCCCGTGGAGGAAGGCAAGGTTGCGGCGGATCGCGGCCCGGTTGATCACAAGGCCGTCCAGAACCCCGGTCATGAGCCGGAGGCAGTGGTCGGTGAGGATAGAGGATTCCGGGAAGATGACACGCTCGCAGGAGGAGTTTGTGAGATCGCGTTCGTCCCAGAGCGTGTTGTTCTGGAGGGCCGGTTCCACGGCAGAGCGGATGATACGGGCAAGCCCGCAGACCTGCTCGCTCTTGATCGGGTTGCGCTTGTGGGGCATCGTGGAGGAACCCACCTGCTTTGCCCCGAAGGCCTCCTCGACTTCTCCTATCTCGGTCCGCTGGAGCGAACGGATTTCGATACCGATTTTGTCAAGCGTTGTCGCGACACCGGCGCAGAACATGAAGTACTCCGCGTACCGGTCGCGGGAGATAACCTGGTTTGAGACGTCCACGGAACTCATGCCAAGGTTCTCCATCATCGCTGCCTGCACCTCCATCCCCTTGGGCCCGAGCGCTGCCTGCGTCCCCACTGCGCCGGTCATCTGCCCGACTACGACCCGGGGACGGAGCTGGGAAAGGCGCTCGATATGCCGGCTGACCTCGCTTGCCCAGATCGCGAACCGGAGCCCATAGGTTGTCGGCACCCCGTGCTGCCCGTGCGTGCGGCCGATGCAGACGAGCGTCTTTGTCTCGTCTGCCCGCTTCAGGAGGACCGCGAGGAGATTCTTGAGCTTGACCTCCAGCAGGTCGAGGGACTGCGAAAGCTGGAGCCCGGTTGCCGTATCAAGGATATCATTGCTGGTCGCCCCGTAGTGCACCCACCGCCCGGATTCCCCGCAGACCTCCGAGATCGCTTTGACAATCGCCATCATGTCATGGCTGATCTCGGCCTCGATCTCTTTTGCCCGCTCAAGCGATGCGGACAGTGCATTCGCCTCGATCTCCAGGGCCGAAGTTGGCGGGATCATCCCGCACACGGCCTCGGCTTTTGCGAGAGCTACCTCGGCTTTGACGATGCATGAGAACCGGTTCTGTTCACTCCAGACGGCCCGCATCTCCTGGGTGCCGTAGCGCTCCTCGATGGGGTGGACTGCCATGAGTAGTGATGGGATGTTTAAAAATAAAGGGATTGGGAGGGGGGATGCGAAAAAACCATCGCGGGTCTGCCAGAACCATTCTCATGGGAATATATAGCTGTACGGTAAAAAGATCCGTATGGCATCTGATTCTTCCGGCATCTACATCTTTGCCTTCCTCGTCCTTATCGGGATCGGGATTGTCGCATACGCTTTCCTGAGCAAACGCGTTGCCGCTGACAAGCGACAGCAACTCATCAAAGCATTCAAAGCTTCCCCGAAGATCGCAAAGGACGCCCCGGTCCTCGTGCAGGGGACCGCACAGGCGTCCGATGTCATCCTCCCGACAACAGGAGAGCACGTTGCATACTATGGCCTGTTTGTCTTAAGCAAAGAGACGGCCATAGCCGATACCCGTGAGGGTGTCGATTTCCGGATAAACGGGCTCCCGGTGGGAACAGCCCGGACCACGATCAATGTACTCGAGGGTTTCACATTCTTCGAAACCAGTGGTGATTTTACGGTCGCTTCCGGTTCAACGTATTACTTCGTGCGGGTATCAAGCATCATCGCGTCTTTTACAAAAGCAGCCTCCATGGTCTCCGGTCTCGTAGCCGAAGAGTTCAGAAGAGCCGGCATGCGCGAGGGTTTCTTTGAGGATACCATGGCATTCTCCAACGCTCAGCAGGCGCTGAAGATACTGTGCGGGTTCGATGCGCCCATTGTGACGAACCGGTCCCGGCGGCATACCGGCGGGGGGTGGAACAAGACGACGACAACGCAACGGGCCTCGGTCTCT
>PMKW01000045.1:0-18958 GCA_003157895.1 Methanoregula sp.
TGAAGGGTTACTCGGCGAAGACCTCGACCTCCGGGATCTCCAGAGGACGGGGCGTGTAGGACGAATCGATGTCCAGATAACCAGCAGGAAAGGCGAAACCACGGGCGAGATCCTGATCTCGTCCTCCCTTGACCGGGCAGAAACAGCAATCCTTGCGGCATCGCTCGAGACTATCGACCGCGTGGGTCCCTGTGTTGCCCGTGTGACTGTCGCTTCTATCGAGGACATCCGTGTCAGCAAGCGCAGGAAGATAGTCGAGCGGGCAAAAGAGATCCTGATCGATCGCTTTGAGGACGGGACGATCGATTCTGACGAGCTGCTCGATGATGTCCGCCAGAGCCTGCGGATTGAAAAGATCGGGTCTGTCGGTGACGAGAAATCCCCCGCGGGTCCCCATGTGCTTGATTCCGACGCGATCATCATCGTGGAAGGACGGGCCGATGTCCTGAATCTGCTGCGCTATGGTATCAAGAATGCCGTGGCGGTCGAGGGAACCAATATCCCCCGGACGGTTGTTGACCTGTGCGAGAAGAAGACCACAACCGCGTTCTTCGATGGCGACCGGGGCGGTGAGCTGATCCTGAAAGAACTCCTGCAGGTTGCTGATATCGATTTCGTTGCTTTCTCCCCCCGGGGGAAGAGTGTCGAGGACATGACTCGGAAGGAAGTGATCAAGACCCTGCGGAACAAGGTGCCGGTCGAGTACGTGCGCGACCAGTATTTTGAGGACTCGGCAGAACTTCCCCCGGAACTGATGGCTGCACGGGCCGGATCTGAAGAGACTGATGGTCAGGATAAAAAATCAAAACATGCATCCGCCCAGAAGCGTCCGCGGGAGCCCGGAAAAAGCCCCCAGACCCTGCGGGACCATGTCGATGACGTGAAAGGCCAGAACCTGGCGCGTTTCCTAGCCGAGGACCTGACGGTTGTAAAAGAACTGCGTTCCGATGAAGTTGAGAAAGCCATCGAAACTCTTGATGCAACGGCGAGTGGCCTTGTCGTTGACCGTCCTGTCGACCAGAAACTTCTCGACCGTCTTGTCTGGAAAGGACTCTCGTATGTTGCGGCCCGGGATTTCAAGGGTATTATAAAACGCCCGCTTTCCATCCGGCTCATGAAAATGGGGTCATAATACCCTTTGAGCAAATTTATTTATGCTGCACAAAACCATGTTACAGTCCGGAGTGACTGTATGCATAAAGACGAACTGATCAACCTTCACCAGATGTTGTCAGACGTAAAAGACTATTTTGAAGAGATCAATCCCGAGCTCAAGTTCACGCAATACAATGCATTGAAGATCACTCCGTCCCAGCAGCACAAGAGCAAGATGGAGCACAAGTACGCAATCTTCGTGCTTGGCACCGAGATTGCCAATGCCATGAAGGAAGTAGACTATTCATCGTCGAGCAGGATCTCGGCACGCATGAAGGAGCTGGCCGACAAGACCTTAAAAGAAATGGACTATTTGTAATTTTCCTGATTTTAAAATCCAGAAATTCGCCTTGCAATCCCTGTTTTTTCCCTTGACGGAGGATATATTAAAGACTGATGAATAACGATCTTCGCACATGCAGTATTTCACGGATACCGATATGGGTCTCGACCTTTCGCAGGTAAACATGAGCGTGGAATCAGCATTTGCGGATCACGGCAGAGGCCTTGTCCAGATGCCTCCGAAAGTCTATATCACGCTGCCCGAGGGCGATTTCCGTACCATGCCCGCTTATCTCCCTTCCCTGTCAATCGCGGGGGTTAAAATTGTCAATGTTCATCCAAAGAACCCGCAAATCGGTCTCCCGACCGTCATGGCCCTCACCATCATTCTTGACCTTGCAACCGGCCAGCCACTGGCCATTATCAATGCAACGCGCCTCACCGATATGAGGACCGGCGCAGCAGGGGCTGTTGCAGCAAAACACCTCAGTCCAAGAAAGGAGATCGTGCTCGGCGTGATCGGGACAGGCCGGCAGGCCATGGCACAGGTTGCTGCCATTTCCTGCGAGCTGAAGATTAAGGAGATCCGGATCTGGGGGCGCAACCCGGTGCATGTCAGGAAATTCGCCGACCGCTTCATGGAATACCCGTGCATGGCAGCTCAGATCGAGAAGGCCTGCGACTGCGATGTGCTGGTGACCACAACCCCCTCAACAACTCCCATCATCAGGAGCGAATGGATCCACGAAGGTACCCATATCAACGCGATCGGAGCGGATGCCCCCGGCAAGGAGGAACTGGACCCCGCCATCCTTCGCAGGGCGCAGATCTTTGTTGACGACATGGCACAGGCAGTCCATTCCGGGGAGATCAATGTTCCGATCCGCACGGGACTGTACCGTGCAGACGAGATAGCCGGCACGCTCGGGGAGGTCGTGATCGGGAAGAAGCAGAGGTCAGGCGCGGAGACGATCACTATCTTTGATTCGACCGGTCTTGCCATCCAGGACCTCGCCATCGCGAAGATTGCGATGCAGCATGGCAGGAAGATCGAATTGCCGTTCCCGTGAAAATATGGGACGGACAAGGGGGGTCAACGATCAACCCCCCACAACTTTGAAAAAATATTTGCTCCAACCCCCCCTGCAGGGGGGTGGGGGGGTTGCCGGCCGACCCCACGACCTACAGTGGGAAGGTTACCTGCGCTCCGTAATGTAAGAAATGTCCGGTGAAAATTACGATGTGCGCCGCAGCATTCGAAGATTTTTCGAATGAAAATTATATCAGTTTATTGATGGGAGCTGATGTCTTCATACCTCATGAGGTGATGGACGCCGCCACCCCAGCGGGGCGCCCCCGTGGCGGATCAAAGACGTTTCATTTTTGGATCCGGGTTGGCGAGTAGCGCAAAACCCGGCGAGGTGTTTTGCGCATAGGGCATCGCAATTTTTTTGAGAATAAAAAAAAGAAGAGCGATAATATTATCAAAAGGTCGAAAAACCTACGTTTCCGGTTCCTGTGCATATTTCTTCCAGATCTGTTCCCGGTACACGGGCCCGCTGTTGTAGGTACAGAAGGGAATCAGTTTTCCATCCGGGGTTGCATAGTGGATGCAGCAGCGGTTGACCCGGTCAAGGTCGTAGTTGTACCGGTCCATGAAATGCATGGTACCGATGAAGAGTGCATTCCAGTGGAATTCCCGGAGTGCTTCGAAGTTCTGGCCAATAAGGGTCTTCCCGATGATCTTCCAGAACTCGGTCGTGGCGCCCTGCTCGCCCTGCCTGACCGAGTCATGCATATTTTTTACCCCTTCCAGGAGCGTCTTGTACTTGTTGATGGTCCCGCCCTTTTTTAAGTCCTCCGCCATCTGGATGATCGTGTCGAAGAATTTTTCCACGTTCACCATACGGTTCACGGCTACGATACCGTCATCCTGCACGAACACGTACGTGGCTGCACCGCAGTGCTGGTGCGCCGTGAAGCGGACCTGCGGCTTGCCCGTATAAGCTTCGACAAGGTCAGAGAATGGCAGGACGCAGGGAACCGGGTAGAAATCATCCTTCTTGAGAATACCCGGCATCTGGGCCTCGATATTTTCGAGCACGTCGGGGATGGTAATCCGGGATTTCTTTATATCGTCATCGCTTGCTGCACCGGTGAATGCCACGGGCTGGAAGTTCACACCCCGGATAACGGATATATTATCAGCAGCGAAGCGGATGATGTCGCCGATCTCATGATCATTACGGCCTTTTATTATCGTCGGGACAAGAACGATACCGAGCCGGACCCGGTTTAAATTCTCGATCGCCTTCAGGTGCATCTTCAGGAACGGGTTGGTCTCATTCGAGACCCCGTCAAAGTGGAGGTATACCGTATTGAGCCCGGCATCCTTGAGTTTTTGGGCAAGTTCCGGGTCATTGGCCAGCTTGATGCCATTCGATGCAATCTGGGCCTGCGGGAAACCCAGTTCTTTTGCCTTCAGAATAATGTCGACGAGATCATCTCTCATCGTGGGTTCGCCGCCGGAGAACTGGACTGCCATGACAGGGACCGGTTTTTGCGACCTGAGAAGTTTCAGCATCCCGACGACTTCATCAAAACTCGGTTCATAAATAAACCCGCAGGCGCGTGCATTGGCAAAACAGAAGTCACAGTCAAGGTTGCAGCGGTTGGTAAGGTCGATATTTGCAAGGAGGGTCTGGGAATGGTGGTTGTTGCAGAGGCCACAGGCAGTCGGACAGCTGTTTAAATCTGCGGTGGTGTTCTGGGGATTTGCAATACCGTTACCCACGGCATTATACTTATCGAACCGGTAATACATTGCGGGATCCGACCAGTAGAGGTTCTTAAAAGCCCCGTGCTCCGGGCAGTTCCGCTTCAGCCAGATCTTCCCCTCCTCTTCTGCTATCTCCGCATCGATAACACTATTGCAGACAGGGCAGAGGGTCCGGGTCTTTTTTATCAGCATTGATGTACACCCACGGATGATAAAAATTTAAGAGATTGTAGTAACCTTAATGTTTGCATCTGCTCTTTATTACAGGTATTGGAGTGCTACATTATTAGTATTGAGTTCTTCATAATACCATTGATTTGGGCGCTCTGGATCATGCTTCCCGCGTATATCCCGAACCCGGCTGCAGCATTGTTGGGGGGAGGTACTCCTATTGATCTGGGGAAGAATTATTCTGACGGCAACCGGATTTTCGGGGATGGGAAAACATACCGGGGCCTCATCACCGGTATCCTTGCCGGTGTCATCACCGGGCTCATCCTTATCTGGCTCGCCGGCCAGTTCCCGCAGGAGGATCTGCCGAAACATACGCTCCTCTCCATAAGCCTGCTGGCCACCGGTGCACTCCTCGGGGACCTGGTCAAGAGTTTCTTCAAACGCAGGTTCAATAAGGAACGGGGGACAAAGTGGCCGATTGCCGACCAGTATGATCTTGTCGCAGGTGCATTCCTTCTCTTACTCATCGGCGATTCCGGATGGCTCTTTACAACGGTCACGCTGCCGGTATTTCTTATCATCCTTATCATTACCCCGGTCCTGCACCGGGCAACCAATATTGTTGGTTATATTTTTAAGGTTAAGGAGGTCCCATGGTGACAGTTACCCTCAGAGAGTTACTGGTCAGGTACAAGGCAATTGAATTCGGGGAATTCACCCTTGCATCCGGTGCAAAAAGTACCTATTATATCGATGTAAAATCCGCAGTCACGCATCCGGATCTTCTCAAAGCAGTTGCATCAGAAGTTGTAAAGACCTACGATTTCGATGTCATAGCCGGGGTTGCTGTCGGCGGTGTCCCCCTTGCCGTTGCCGTCTCGCTGGTGAGCCAGAAACCCTATGCCATCATCCGCCCGGCGGAAAAAGGTCATGGCAAGAAAGACCTCATCATCGGGGAGGTCCGGGGGAAAAACGTTCTTCTGATCGAGGATGTCACGACATCGGGCGGATCGGCGTTCTACGGTATTGAAGCCCTCAGGGCAGCCGGAGCACGGGCCGACCGTGTTGTCACGGTTGTTGACCGTGAACAGGGAGCCGGGGAGATGCTTGGGGAACACGGCGTGGAGATTATCCCCCTTGTCCGGGTCAGCGAACTGTTAAAGAGCAGGGATTTTTAGGGGATACGTCCAATAGGAGGGATGATGAGGATACTCGTTGTGGGCGGGGGAGGGCGGGAACATGCCATAGCTGCTGCCCTCGGCCGCAATACAAAGACTGAGATCTTTTCGGTGATGGCAAAGCGTAATCCCGGCATTGATCTCCTTGCCAGAAAAGTCCATTTGTGCAGGGAGACCGATGTGAAAAATGTCATTAGTTTTGCACAGGAGGCCGGGGTGGAATATGCGTTCATCGGGCCTGAGGCTCCCCTTGAAGCGGGAATTGTCGATGCCCTCGGATCTGCCGGCATCCCGTGCATCGGCCCGACAAAGGCAGCAGCCCGCCTGGAAACCGACAAGGCGTTCTGCCGGGAGATGATGGACCGCAACCATCTGGACGGCTGCCCGATGTACCGGGTATTCCATTCGGCTGTGGATGCTGTCGATTTCATTGAAGGCTACGATGGCGACCTTGTTGTCAAACCGATCGGTCTTACCGGGGGAAAAGGCGTCCGTATCATGGGCGAACAGGTGGATCGTGCCGGCGCGATCGCATATACCCGGTCCCTGAATGGCGACGTCGTGCTGGAGGAACGGCTGCTGGGAGAAGAGTTCACCCTGCAGGCTTTTGTCGACGGTAACCACCTGGTCCCGATGCCCCTCGTCCAGGATCACAAGAGGGCGTTCGAAGGCGACACCGGCCCGAATACCGGGGGAATGGGATCGTACTCGATGCCGGACCACATGCTCCCGTTCGTGCAGGAGTCGGATTACCGGAGGGCACTTGCCATCATGCAGTCAGTTGTCGTTGCCATGGAACGTACGGGGAGTCCCTATAAGGGGATTCTCTATGGACAGTTCATGAATACCGCCCATGGCCCGAAAGTGATCGAGTTCAATGCCCGGTTTGGCGATCCGGAGGCGATGAATGTCCTCTCCCTCCTCTCTTCGGACCTGTCGGAGATCGTCTGCAGGATCGTAGAGGGGGCGCTGGCATTATCGCACATTTCCTTCGATCCCCTGGCAACGGTCTGTAAGTATATTGTTCCGGAGGGATACCCGGATACCCCGCATGCCGGCAATCCCATCACGCTTCCAGCGGATCCCCGGGCTCTCCTCTATTATGCCAATATTGAGAGGAATCCATCCGGGTCTTTAGTGACCCAGACCTCCCGGACGCTCGCGTATGTCGGTACGGGGGAGACGCTTGAGGAGGCTGAACGGAATGCAGAGCAGGCAGCATCGCGTGTTGGGGGATCGGTACGGTACCGCCGGGACATCGGCACCCGGGCGCTGCTGGACCGGCGTATTGCCCATATGAAGGAGTTACGATGAAAAAGGACTTTATCTCGATTCTCGATATCAGCAAAGAGGAGCTTGAGGGGATCATTGCTGAGGCCGAGAAACTGAAACGGCAGAAAAAAGCCGGCGTACCCCACACTTTCCTGGCAGGAATGACACTTGCCATGATCTTTGAGAAAGCGTCAACCCGCACGCATATCTCGTTCGAAGTCGGAATGAACGAGCTGGGCGGGCACGCGCTCTTTTTAAATGCACGGGACATGCAGATCTGGCGGGGCGAGGAGATCCGGGACACCGCCCGTGCAGCATCCCGGTATGTCTCTGCTATCATGATCCGGGCATACAAGCACAGCACGATCGAGGAATTTGCGAAGTATGCGACCATCCCGGTGATCAACGGGCTCTCGGATCTCGAACACCCGTGCCAGCTCCTGGCCGACATCCTGACCATGAAGGAGCATTTCGGTTCACTCAGCGACCTGAAGGTGGCGTGGGTAGGCGACGGGAACAATGTCTGCAACTCCCTGATCCTCTCCACGGTTCTGACCGGCTACGATGTCACGGTTGCAACGCCAAAAGGGTACGAACCCGAGGAGGCATTCGTGAAAAAAGCACGGGCGCTTGGGGGGAAGGTGACCCTGTTACGGAAGCCGGAAGATGCCGTGAAAGATGCGGATGTGATTGTCACCGATACCTGGATTTCCATGGGCGATGATGCTGAAAAGGACATGCGCATGAAGGTCTTCAAAGAGTACACGGTCGATGTCCCCCTCCTGCGTCGGGCATCTCCGGAAGCACGGGTCCTCCACTGCCTGCCGGCGCACCGTGGTCAGGAGATTACCGACGAAGTGATGGAAGGCGGCCAGAGCCTTGTCTGGGACGAGGCAGAAAACCGGCTCCATGCCCAGAAGGCACTGCTCGTGCGGTTGCTGAGGAAATAAGTTATCATTCAGGAATATTTTCACTTTTTATCGAGTAAACCTTGCACAGATCCTTTAAAATCGATAGGGACTGATGCCCCCAGATCCCCGCTTATGATGACTGTCACCATTGTCATCGAAGTCCGGGGACTTCCCGGACTCGTGGTTCTGATCAACCATGCATCAGTCCAAGAGGTCCTGATGAGTTCTTCTCATGCCTCACCTCATATGAGGTTCGGAAAAAAATTACCTGCCTTTCTTTTTCTGCAGCTGTTTTACCATGCGTGCCTGGATACCGAAATAATAGGAAACACCGATAGCATGGCACTGGTCGATGGAAGCACTGTCAAAGGAGACGAGATCGCTTGAGTAGATCGCACACGGGGAACTCCTGCCCAGTACCCGCACGCTTCCCTTGAAGAACTCCAGGTCCACCTTCCCGTTCACCCGCTGCTGGGTGGTATCGATAAAGGCGTTCAGGGCATTGTAGAGCGGCTCGTACACGAGCCCTTTATAGGCCAGCTCGGACCACTTGTCATCGACCATCCGCTTGAAAACCAGTTCCTGCCGGGTGAGGACAAGGGCTTCAAGATCACGGTGGGCTGTAAGGATGACCGTGGCCGCGGGGTGCTCGTAGTTTTCCCGTGCCTTCAGGCCGAGAATCCGGTCTTCGATCATATCGTTCCGTCCAATGCCATGCTTTCCGGCCATCTGGTTCAGCTTCTGGATCAATGCATAGCCGGGCATTTTCTTCCCGTTGAGTGCAACCGGGACTCCATCTTTGAATACCATGGTCAGTTTTTCCGGCTTGGCCGGAGCCTTTTCCGGGGATACGGTCCAGAGGTAGATCTCCTCCGGGGGATGGTAGGCGGGGTTTTCCAGTTCGCCGCCCTCGATGCTCCGGCTCCAGCAGTTCTCGTCCATGCTCCATGGCTTGTCTTTTTTCACCGGCACCGGGATCTTATGTTTTTTCGCATAATCGATCTCCCAGTCGCGGGTGAGGTTGAGCTCGCGGATAGGTGCAACGACTTCGAGCCCGGCCCCGCGGATGATAAAATCGAACCGGAGCTGGTCATTTCCCTTTCCGGTGCAGCCATGGCCGATTGCAGTCGCGCCCTCTTTCTTTGCTATTTTTACCACTTCTTCTGCAATGAGGGGGCGGGCAAGGGATGTTCCCATGGGATAGCCTTCATACGACCCGTTCGCCTTTATTGCCGGAAAAATATGATCTTTGACAAATTTTTCCCGGGCGTCGATGGTATAATGACGGTCAGCAAGTTTCTTTCCTTTTTCTGTGGCAACGTCAATCTCTTCATCACGCTGGCCGACATTGACGGCAACCGTCACGACGCAATCATATCCATACCGTTCCTTTAACAGCGGGATACATATGGAGGTGTCAAGCCCCCCGGAATACGCAAGAACAATAGTGCCTTTTCCCATAATGGTCCTCCCGTGGGATGGTTATCCAGTAGTACTATGCCGTTTCAGCATATATGTTCAGGGTGAGGCGCCATGGTAAAACAGAGAGAAGACAGCGTTCCGTATCGAACCTGTCATTTATCAAAGAACAAAAAAAAGTTGTTCAGGCATAGGATCCTGAACGGCCGGGTATTGCCTGTTTACTGGGTGACAACGATCTTTCCGATTGTCTCCGGCTGGAACACGGTCTTATAGTCATAGTAACCCGCTTTGTCAAAGGTGACGTTAAATGGAGTGCTGTTGCCGTAAGGAACGGTTATTGTATCCATACTGCCGAAGTACTGTGCAGTCTGCACATTAATTGCCTGAACGCCATGGGGCTTATACGGGTCAGCATTTACCCAGACAACCTTTGTGCCAACCGGGATGATGACCGTTGTGCCCGGAGTAATCGTCATGTCAGAATTGAAGGTGATCGTGACAAACGGCTGGGGGGTTGGTGTTGGTGTTGGTGTTGCATTCGGGGTCTGGTTAACGACGACGACAACCACTTCGGTGGTCGGGATCGGGGTGGGGGTCAGTGTAGGAGCAATGGTCGTCGGAACCGGCGTTGGGGTCGGTGTAGCCACTGGGGTGGCAGGCTGGGATGTGCATCCCGCGAGCAGAATCCCGATAAACAGGATTGCGAGAACAACAAAAAGTTTCTTCATGCATGTTTTTTGGTTATTTCGGTATATAAGCATATTCAATTATTTTTTTCCGGGTCACTGGACAAACAGTTTTGTTTCCGGGAGAATTGGTCTTCGCGGACCCCAAAAAAAAGGGATAATCAGAATTTTACGCCGTAATCACATCAGATAATGGCTTATTGGTTCCAGCGTGACCTTCTCGCGCTTGACTGCATCAATGGCAAGCGCTGCTGCCCGCGCTGCCTGAAGCGTGGTAATATAGGGGATCTGGAAGTCCACTGCCGCACGCATGATCTGGTAATGGTCCTCCCGGGACTTTTTATCCTGGGGGGTATTGATGATGAGCCGTATCTCGCCATGCCGCATCATGTCCAGCACGTTGGGAGAGCCTTCCTGTACCTTGCGGACAAGATGCGCTTCAATGCCTGCTTCGTACAGGTAGTCAACGGTCCCTTCCGTGCCGTACAGCACGAGCCCGAGATCCCGGAGTTTCCGCGCGATGGGGATTACTTCATCTTTCTGTTCCATATTCACGGATATGAAGATGTTGCCCTTGAGCGGGAGTTCGTTGTCTGCCGAAATGCAGGCCTTGTAAAACGCAAGTCCGAAATCGTAGTCAATACCCATGACCTCCCCCGTGCTCTTCATTTCGGGCCCGAGCATGGTATCGACACCGGCAAGCTTGTTGAACGGGAGCAGCACCTCTTTTACCGCCACATGCTTAATCTCGCGCTCTTTATACCCGAGATCCTTGAGTTTTCTTCCGACCATTACCTTTGCTGCGATCTTCGCGATCGGGATCCCGGTTGCCTTGGATACGAAGGGGACGGTGCGGCTCGCCCGCGGGTTTGCTTCGAGAATATATACGACATTGTCCTTGACTGCCATCTGGAGGTTGACCAGACCGACAACCCCAAGCCCGAGGGCGAGTTTACGGGTATAAATCCTGACGGTTTCAACCACTTCCGGCGGGAGTGACTGGGTCGGTATAACACAGGCTGAATCTCCCGAATGGATGCCTGCCTGTTCGATATGCTCCATGATACCGCCGATCAAAACCTCCGTACCATCGCAGACCGCATCGACATCGAGTTCGATCGCGTTCTGGAGGTAGGAATCGATCAGTACCGGGTGGTTTCTGCTGACGCGGACAGCCTCTTTCATATAAGTCTCGAGTTCGTACTCATCATGGACAATCTCCATTGCCCGTCCGCCAAGGACATAGGACGGCCGTACGAGCACCGGGTAACCGATCTTCTCGGCCTTCTTCTTTGCCTCTGCCTCCGAATAAGCTGAGGTGTTTGCCGGGCAGGGAATCCTGAGCTTTTTCAGGAGCACGCTGAACCGGTCGCGGTCCTCCGCGATATCCATGGCATCGGGGCTGGTACCAAGGATGCGGGATTCAAGGCCCAGCCGCTTGATCTCTTCCTCTATGGGGACGGCGAGGTTGACCGCATTCTGCCCCCCGAACTGGACCATGACCCCGTAATAACGATCCTTTTTCAGGATATTCATCACGTCCTCGAGTTGCATGGGCTCGAAAAAGAGCCGGTCCGAGGTGTCGAAGTCTGTGGAGACGGTTTCCGGGTTGTTATTGACGATGTGCACCTCGACGCCTTCCTCTTCCCGCAGGGCCTGTACTGCATGGACCGTGCAGTAGTCGAATTCAATGCCCTGCCCGATACGGATCGGTCCCGATCCCAGTATGAGAACTTTTTTAGTATCCGTAGGGATGATCTCGCACGCGGGTTCATACGTGGAATAGAAGTACGGGGTGTTGGCGGGGAACTCGGCGGCGCACGTATCGACCATCTTGTAGGAAGGGGCTGCAACAATGGTCTCAATTTCCCGGAGTGTTTTCCCGGTAACCTGCACTATCTCCGCATTGGAGAATCCATAACGTTTGGCAAGGACGATTCCCTCATTGCTATCCGGGGCCGCTGCCAGGCTTTTTTCCAGATCTACGATATTCTTGATCTTCTCCAGGAAGAACGGCGTGATGGACGTGAGCTGGACGATCTCGTCAATTGTCATCCCCTGTCGCAGTGCATCGAAAAGACAGTGGAATCGTTCGTCCGTTGGCCTCGAGAGGATCATCCGGATCTCGCTCGGGCTCGTATGAGTCTGGACATCGGTATCGAGCGAGCGCTTGGCTTTCATGAATGCCTCTTCAAGGGTACGTCCGATAGCCATCACCTCCCCGGTACTCTTCATGGAAGTCGAGAGCGTCCTGTCGGCCCCCTTGAACTTGTCAAAGGGCCAGCGGGGGATCTTGACAACAATATAATCGATCATTGGTTCGAACGAAGCCGGTGTACACCCTGTGACTGTATTGGTAATCTCGTCGAGGCGCAGTCCGATGGCAATCTTTGCAGCAACCCGTGCAATAGGATATCCTGTAGCCTTTGAAGCGAGGGCCGATGACCGCGATACCCTCGGGTTCACTTCAATGACGCGGTAATCCCCGTTGAGGAATGCGAACTGGACATTGCAGCCGCCCTGAACATCAAGCGCTCTGATGATACGGATGGCAGCACTGCGCATCATCTGGAATTCGTCATCCCTGAGGGTGAGGATCGGTGCCACGACGACACTTTCCCCCGTATGGATGCCCATCGGGTCGACGTTCTCCATCCCGCAGACAATGATACAGGTATCCGAAGAATCCCGCATCACTTCAAATTCAATCTCTTTCCAGCCCAGGACACTTTCTTCAATGAGGACCTGATGAATGCGCGAACGGGAGAGTCCCAGTTCAATGATCCGTGCCAGTTCCTCACGTGTTTTGCCGATCCCACCCCCGGCACCGCCAAGGGTGTATGCCGGGCGTACAACTGCAGGAAGTCCAATCTCTTTTATCACCTCATCGATCTGGCTGAGTGAAGTGAGGATAGTGCTCCTTGGGACCGGCTCTCCGATACTGGTCATGAGATCCCGGAATTTTTCCCGATCCTCTCCTTTATAGATAGCCTCAAGCGGCGTCCCGAGAATTTCCACACCTTTCAGAGCACCCCTTTCTGCCAGTTCAGCGGTCAGGTTCAGAGCCGTCTGGCCTCCCATCCCGGAAAGAATGCCATCGGGTCTCTCCTTATCTATGATCTTTGCTATGACGTCTGCCCGGAGGGGTTCGATATATATTTCGTCTGCCATGTCCGGATCGGTCATGATTGTTGCAGGATTGGAATTAACAAGTACAACCTTTATCCCTTCTTCCCGGAGTGCACGGCACGCCTGGGACCCGGAAAAGTCAAACTCTGCGGCCTGCCCGATCTGGATTGGTCCCGACCCGATCAGAAGGACTTTTTTGATATCAGTCCTCTTGGGCATTTAGAGGAGCCTCCTGAACATCGCGTCAAAGAAGTGTGCTTCTGTATCCCGTGGCCCGCCATGTGCTTCGGGATGGAATTGTACGGTAGTAACGTCAAGATCCGTATTTTCGAACCCCTCGACCGTACCATCATTCACGTTGGTATACGTGATCTTTGACCCCTCCGGGAGGGACTCTGCATCAACGGCGAAGCCATGGTTCTGGGTCGTGATGAAGATCCTGCCATCCTTGTACCTGACCGGCTGGTTTGCTCCCCGGTGCCCGAATTTGAGCTTGTAGGTATTGCCGCCGATGGCAAGGGCCGAGACCTGGTTGCCCATGCAGATCCCGAAGATCGGGAGTTCCCCGAGCAGTTCCCGGACACAGGCAATGGCATCGGGGGCCTGCTTGGGATCACCCGGACCGTTGCTGATGAACAGCGCGTCAGGCCGGCAGGCACGCACCTGGTCAGCGATTGCATTGTGGGGGAAGACGTAAAGGTCCCCGCCCCGCTTCGAGAGGCTCGTGAGCTGGTTCTTCTTGATCCCAAGGTCGATGACAGCGATGCGTTTCCCGCTGCCCGTAATATGGTACGGCTCTTTGCAGGATACCTCAGGAATGGGAACGATATCGCAGATCGTGAGGGTCTTCCGGGCGAGTTTTACCGCGTATTCTCCGTCATCGCTCCCGAGAACCATAGCGGCACGCATCGTCCCATGGACACGGGTCCGGATAGTAAGTGCCCGCGTATCAACACCGGTCATCCCGAGAAGATGTTTCTCTTCAAAAAAGGATCTGATGGAAGGCAGGGCGGCAGGTTTTTCGCAGATCTCCTTTGCGATCGCACCGAGGGCACAGACGCGGGGGTTCTGAAAGTTCTGCCGGTCAACACCATAATTGCCGATGAGCGGGAACGTGAACATCAGGATCTGGCCGAAATAACTGGGATCCGTCAGGGACTCCATGTACCCGGTCATCTGTGTATTGAAAACGAGTTCCCCGGCACATTCACCTTCTACGCCGAAACCCTCACCCACAACAATATGCCCATCCTCAAGACCCAGAACCGCCTTCATGATTTCCATATGTAATGTGCCTGAATAGTTATTAACGATAGTGCAGACACCGGTCACGGACTGTTCGCACTCCTGAAAACCTGTCAAGGATCCCGTTCCGCTGCCAATATTGCCACCCTCAAAACCGCAGGGACTGGCATTATCGCGGGTTTGCCGGCAAAGATATACATAAATCCGTTTACGGTCGATGATCACGTATCAGTCAATCCAATTGACGGTGAATTTCATGGGAACACAGGGAAGGAAAATTGTTGATACTGATGTTGGGGAGCTCTTAAAACTCCTCAATAAGGCATACTCTGATGAATGGCTTGCATACTACCAGTACTGGATTGGTTCAAAAGTTGTCAGAGGGCCTAACAAGGAGGCGGTTATTGCCGAACTTACGTTACACGCGACAGAAGAACTGGGGCATGCCGTCCTTTTAACAACAAGAATTATCCAGCTTGGCGGGGTGCCGATAACGAAACCGGAAGACTGGTACAAACACACAAACTGCGGGTACGATGCGCCCGATGACCCGTTCATTGTTAAAGTGCTGGAACAGAATATCAAGGGTGAGCAGTGTGCCATCAAGAGCTACAACAGCCTCTTAAAAAAGACAAGAGACAAGGACCCGGTAACCTATAATATCGTCCTTGGCATCCTCCAGATGGAAGTCGAGCATGAAGAGGATCTCCAGGCGCTGCTCGAAGATGTGAACATCATTATGAAAAACAAGTAATTCCTTTTTTTGTTATTCCGTTGTCATGATTCGCGGATTTTTTTATAGTAATGGTCTGGCACCGGATTATACGGTATATCTCCGGATCCTGGAAACTCACTGGTAAAGGTCTTATACGTGCCTTCGGTTTCCCCTATCCCCATTTATAAATAGTATCTGCCGCAATCACCTTTCATAAAAACAGGAATATGGTTTTTTATGGTTGTTGAACACGTGAACGGGAAAAACAAGGGGAAGGTCATGCTGTATGCACTCTCCACCTGCGGCTGGTGTGCCAAGACCAAGGATCTCCTGCGGGAGCTCGGTATAGCATTTGATTATACCTTTGTTGACCTGCTCGAGGGAATGGAACAGAACGAGGCAATGGACCAAGTCGAGAAGTTCAACCAGAGCGGTTCGTTCCCCACGCTCGTCATTGATAACCGGAAGAGCATCGTCGGTTTCAGGGAGAAGGAGATCCGGGAGGCTTTTGGTGCATGAACGATGCCGGTGTCCGTGAACAGGATGTTGACCGGACATACGAAACCCTGGTAAAGGATGCCACAGATGGAGGGTACCGGCTCAACCCGGATGCAGAATTTGTAAAGAACCTGATCTGTGGCCTGCTGAAAAATGAGCAGCGTTACGGGTACCGGGCCTGTCCCTGCCGTCTTGCATCCGGGAAGAAAGAGGAGGACCTGGATATTATCTGCCCGTGTGACTATCGTGATTCGGATCTCGAGGAACATGGCGCCTGCTACTGTGCTCTGTATGTAAACGAGGCAATTGCAGATGGCAGCCGGAAGGTGGCACCTGTTCCCGAGCGGCGGCCGCCCCGGTCGGAACGCGGCAGGAAAAAAGATGCGGCAGTCCGGACAATTACTCCCGGCATGGCTCCCATCTTTTCCCTGTCGCTTCCGGTCTGGCGGTGCAAGGTCTGCGGTTATCTCTGTGCACGGGAGCAGCCCCCGGGGATCTGCCCGATCTGTAAAGCAAAGAAGGACCGGTTCGAACGGTTCGCGTGAATACTTTAATCGGCACAAGAGGAGGGAGAATCATTTCACTCAAAAACACTGGGTTTTCCTGTGAAAATCGAATTCTTTTAGAGATGATGATGGTTGAAACCCCTATACCTCCCTGGTACGAAGGATGCCGCTGCCCCCGACGGGGGCCTCCGCGGCGGTCTCAATTACAGTTACATTCATGAACCGGTAATTTGCCCCGCCGTGTATCATTTCTAAAGGGATTCCTCAATTCAAAGAATCCTTGCGGATTCTTCACCCGTCTCATTCCTGCAGAATTCAACACTTCACAGAGGCACTGAAACGGGGAGCCCTCACAAGCTGATGTCGTTGATTCTCATCGTTCCGGAGTGAACGATCAGGTTCTTATCCGTTTCTCCCGAGCCCTTTTTCCATCTTGGATTTGTTCCATCGCGAATCCTCAAATACACTTTAAACAAACAGTACTGGCATGACCGGTACCGTTCATGTCGAGATCGTTGGCCTGAAGACCTCGGAATGCTCCCCGTTTCCCTGCGACGAAGACCGCACCTGCGGCCTGTCCGGCTGCTATCTCTCCGGAAAACTGAATGATGCCTGCCGGGAACTGGAGAAAGTCCTGAAGACCACCTACGGGGACCGCGTAGACCTGAAACTCACGCTTATCGATGACGGGGCTCCCGGGCATATCCGGGCGATCATCGAGCAGGAATATCCTCCCATTCCCATGGTTATTGTCAACGGCCGGATTACCCGGATCGGGCGGATCGCCCTTGACCGGATAAAACAGGAAATTGAAAAAGAACTTTAAGGTCACACAATTTTTGAGAGTCCCCCGGTTTCCAGATCATAATACAGGCCGTGGATCTCAATTCGCTTCTCTTTTAACGCTTTTTTTATGATCGGGTATGTCCTGAGATGCTCAACCTGGAGCCGGACATTCTCCTGCTCAATCATACGGGAGCGATTCTTCTGCTCTTGCGGGTTTGATGGTTTTTTAATTTTTGCATCGATTCTCTGTTTAGCCTCAATCGCATTATTGAGCCAGTGGGGAATATAGACATCATCTTCGAGATCCTTGTCCAGTGCCTTTATTGCCCCGCAGTCAGAATGACCGCAGATGACGATGTCCTGCACTTTCAGGTGTTTGATACCGTATTCAAGTACCGTTGCAAGACTCCAGTCATTTGCCGGTACCATGTTGCCGATGTTGCGGTGCATGAAGAGGGTTCCCGCTGGTGTATCGGTAATATGCCCGGTCTGCAGGCGTGAATCAGAACAGCCGATCCAGAGGACAGGGGGCTGCTGTCCTTTCACCAGTTCGGAATATCGTTCATGGTTCTGTTTAAATTGGGTATTCTGAAATTTTACATTCCCGGATAGCAGTTCATCGATCATTTTCTACCTCTTACCCACGCAGGAGCGGACAGAATCCAGCCCGTTAATTATACCTGATAGTCGCATCATGGATCAAAAACCTGTCGATTCTGATTTTTTTGTTAATAAGGGGAATTCCCCCGGCTGCCGGGACACTTTTATACCTCTGAAAAATAACCGGATACCCGTATGAAGTCGGTGCGGAAGTGGGGACATGGACCGTATTCTGTTGCAGTGATTCACGGGGGCCCCGGTGCACCCGGCGAGGTGGCACCCGTTGCCCGGGAACTCTCCACGGTTCAAGGGGTGATCGAACCTTTCCAGACCGCAACAACACTCGACGCACAGGTGCAGGAGCTCCGGTCGATCCTGGAGGAGGAGGCCCGGCTCCCGGTTACCCTGATCGGCTTTTCGTGGGGGGCATTCCTCTCGTGGCTGACCGCTGCAAGGTACCCGACGCTGGTCAGAAAACTGATCCTTATCGGAAGCCCGCCATTCGAGGAGCGCTATGCTGCAGCCATCACCAAAACGCGGCTTGACCGGCTCAGCTCGAAAGAACGATCAGAAGCGCAGGGACTGATCGGACAGCTGGATGATCCCTCAGAGAGTGACAAGAATCCTCTTCTTGCCCGGCTGGGGCTCCTGCTTTCCCATGCAGATGCCTTCGACCCGTTACCGGCGAATGATGAAGCATTCCAGTGCCAGTATGATTTGTTCCGCGGCGTCTGGGATGAGGCCTGCGCGTTGCGCAAAAAGCAGGTACTGATCCAGATGGCGCATGCAGTCAGGTGCCCGGTTATTGCGATCCACGGAGACCACGACCCCCACCCGGCTGAAGGGGTGAATGAACCGCTCTCACGGGAATGCCCGGATTTCCGGTTCATCCTCCTCCCGAAGTGTGGCCACCGGCCATGGATTGAACGAAACGCATCGGATGCATTTTACGAAGTCCTGATCCGGGAGATAAAGGAATAAAAAAAGAGCGGCCATTCTGCTTTTATTTTCTGTCATGTTCCGATTCCGGCAGGAACGGACCATTACCCTCTGAGTTCCCGTTCGACCCGCTGTTCCAGTTGTTTTCCGTGCGACCCGTTCCAGTAGAGCTTCTGACAGTGCCGGCACCAGAAGAACGAGAGGTCCCGCCAGTCTTTCGGGGCATATTCTGTATTCTCAATTTCACAGGTAGTGGCCTCTCTCAGTTCAGTATTGCATAACGAACACCTGCTCATGGCCAGTCTTCTCCTGACAAGATGCAGGTCTATCAGCTGCTGTGCCTGTTCCATCACGTCGTCGGACAGGATCAACAGGGCCGATGCATTCCCGCGCCGGCTAAGTTCTGCGTCTTTCGTGAGCAGGAGCCGGTGTTCCTGCTTTGCGATCGCGAGGAGGACAGTATCTTCCTTTGGATCTCCTTCCAGGAGTCCGTTTGCGCTCGTGGTGTCGTATCCCATAAACCGGAGGTACCGGGTGAGTGTTCCCAGCATACGGTCGGTGATGAACTTTTGGTCAGCAGGAAGTTCAGACGACATGACGCACGATCTCTATCTTCTCACCACAGTTTTTACACTGCCGGTCATCAAGCCCCGGAAACCGGCTCGAAAACCCATGACGTTC
>PMKW01000045.1:19044-32383 GCA_003157895.1 Methanoregula sp.
GTTGCCGGGCCGAGATATTCGATCACCCAGCGGATCAGGGAAGAGATCTCTTCGATATCGTCATTCAGGCCGGGAATGACCAGTGTGACCGTCTCAATATGCATGCCCAGTTCGCGGGCGAGCACAGCGGAGTCCAGCACCGGCTGGAGGTGTGCTCCGCAGATCTTTTTGTAAAAGGCATCGGAGAATGCCTTGATATCCACCCGATATGCCCCGAGCATGGGGGAAAGTTCCCGGAGCGCTTCTTCCGTGATATATCCGTTTGTGACGTAAACGGTACCCAGACCTTTTTGCCGGGCACGCGTTCCCATGTCAAGCGTATACTCGTGCCATATCGTAGGTTCGTTGTAAGTCCACGAGATACTCGCACATCCCCCGGCAACGGCCCGGTGTACGCCCTCGCCTGGTGCGAGGTGTCGCAATGGTGCTTCGTCAAGGTTTGCCCGGGAGATATGCCAGTTCTGGCAGTGCTCGCAATGGAAGTTGCATCCAATACCCCCCAGAGAATAAGACAGGGTGCCGGGAAGGTAATGGAACAGGGGTTTCTTCTCGATAGGATCGATTGCCTCGGCGCTGATCTTCCCATAGGTCTCCGCAAGAAGGGTTCCCCGGTCGTTTTTCCGGACCCCGCAGATCCCGTGCTTTCCCTCTTTTATGGTGCAGCGATGGTTACAGAGCGAGCAGGTCACCGTGGAATCCCNNGCATCATCGATCTCAAGTACGAACGACCCGCGGTACCCGCAAGCCTTACAGAGATATACCTGACCGATATATCCCCCTGCAACCGCATAGATCTCCTGGCTCTTGCAGGCCGGACAGTAAAACATAGTAAACAACTCTATGTGCATCCGGTACAAAAACTAGTGCAATGAAGAAGGTTGTCATCTCGCTTGGCGGCTCGATCCTCATCCCGACGCTTGAGGACCATACGGTAAAGGAATACGTGCCGGTCTTAAAAAAGATCGCAAAACAGCACCGCCTCTTCGTAGTTGTCGGCGGAGGTGGCGAGGCCCGGCGGTATATCGGTGTCATGCGGGATCTTGGCATTGACGAAGGCACCTCGGATGAGATCGGCATCCTGATCACCCGGCTGAACGCGACCATGCTGATCGCTGCCCTTGGCGATGACGCGTACCCGAAAGTTGCAGAGTCCCATGCAGAGGCAAAAAAGTTCGCAGAGTCGGGAAAAATTGTCGTAATGGGCGGCATCACTCCCGGGCAGACCACCGATGCAGTGGCGGCCGTGCTGGCAGAAAGGGTCGGGGCGTCGGTCTTCATCAACGCGACATCCGTTGACGGGATCTATTCAGCGGACCCCCGGAAGGATCCGCAGGCGACCAAGTTTGATTCGATGACTCCCAAAAAACTGCTGGATATCGTCGGCAGCACTGCACTGGGTGCCGGTTCCAACAACGTGCTGGATATTGTTGCCGCACGTGTTGTTGAGCGCAGCAACATCCCGCTGGTCGTGCTGGACGGGCGTGATCCAAAGAATCTCTCGAATGCGATCCTCAAGGGAAAATACCGGGGTACTGTGGTTTCTGAAGGGAAGAAGAACCCGCTGCCGTTGTGATTTTTTCCCTGCCACCAGCACGTATTTTTATCATCCCACCTTATCTATGATGGCACGGGGTAGTAGGGTAGCCTGGTCCATCCTAGAGCGTTTGGGACGCTTTGACGGCGGTTCGAATCCGCCCTACCCCATCGGACCATGAAAAAACAGGATGCTTCAAAAATCTATTCCGCTCTTCTGAAACGATATCCTGATGCCCGCGAATCGCCGGAAGCGGTCTGCCGGGGAACGCCCTTTGAGGTTCTTGTTCTCACGATCCTCTCCGCCCAGACAACGGACAGGGCTGTTCTTAAGGTGAAAGGACCGCTTTTTTCCCGGTATCCCACTCCCGNNATCGCAGATTATGACGGCAATGTTCCCGGGACCATGGACGAGCTCCTCGCGATCCCGGGCGTAGGGAGGAAGACGGCAAACATCGTCCTGTATCATGCACTCGGCAGGAACGAGGGGATTGCCGTGGATACCCATGTCCGGAGACTGGCGCAGCGGATCGGGTTCTCGGATACGGCTAATGTCGCCGTCATCGAGCGTGACCTTATGACACTCTTCCCGCAGAATGACTGGGGGGATTTGACGGATATCCTGATCGCTCACGGACGGACGACCTGCGATGCGAAGAAACCGCTTTGTACTGAATGTGTGATTTCCCGGGAGTGCCGGTATTTCAGAGAGAATGTGAAAAGTTAATTCCGATTCAATCAGATCCATAATTCAATTTTCAGTAAATTAATTACCCACAATATCTTTTATCGCATCGGGAGGCAGCGAGGCCCCCGCTGCTCGTTGGGAGTGTTGCCCTCCACAGATATTGTGGGGTGTAGTACAGGTTTGATGAAATTTTCATGGCAATCATGATTACAAGGAAAAAATGATCCGGATCGATGATGATCACACATTTTCATCAGATTTATATGAAAGCCCTGCGGCCTTTCGGGATGTTTTTTTTTTAAAATGGTTCAGTAAAAAAGCCCGGTAGCATTAGTACCCGATCATCATACGGATGATCGTAAAAGCGGCAAATCCGATGATGGCGCTGACCGGTATCGTGAGAACCCATGCAATTATAATGCTTCGGGCAACACCCCATTTCACCGTGCTGGTACCCATGGTGGATCCGACCCCCATGATGGATGTACAGATAACGTGCGTCGTGCTGACCGGTATTCCTGCAACGGATGCCCCGAGAATTGTGGCAGCACCTGCCGTCTCCGCGGCAAACCCGTGTACCGGGCGGAGCTTGGTGATTTTGTATCCCATAGTTCTGACAATGCGCCATCCCCCGGAAAGGGTCCCGAGTGCGATAGTAGTATACGATGCCACGATCACCCACAGAGGCATTGGCAGGTGGTTTGGATCCACGCTTGCGCCAAAGTACCCTATGGAGAACAGGAGGGGCAGGATAATTCCCATCGTCTTCTGGGCATCATTAGTACCGTGAGAAAAACTGTATGCGGCCGCAGAACAGAGCTGGAGTCGCTTGAAATGGCTCTCGGCCGTCTCCTTGTTTGCGTTTTTCGTAATGTTGAGAATCGCTGCCATAAAAAGGAAACCGCAGATAAATCCTATGAATGGTGAAAGAACCATAAAGAGTGCTACCTGTCCTACCGTGTCCCACCTGATTGCAGCAAGTCCAGCTGCAGAAATTCCAGCGCCGGTAAGGCCGCCGATAAGGGCATGGGATGAGGATGTAGGAAGGCCAAAGAACCACGTGATCAGGTTCCAGCTGATAGCCCCTGCGAGGGCCCCCAGCACGATATAGGGGACCACCGCAGTCTGAACATAATTCAGCTCGACGATCTTGCTGATGGTGTTTGCGACGGCAACGCCAAACCCGAATGCAGCGACAAAGTTGAAAAAAGCTGCAAAAACAACTGCATTCCGGGGGGTCAGGACCTTGGTCGATACCACGGTTGAAATGGAATTCGCCGAATCGTGGAACCCGTTCGTGAAATCAAAAACGAGTGCGATCCCGATGATGACAACGATCAGTTCCCATGTGGCTTCGATCATGCAATCCTCTCACGGGGTTCTCGTATTGTGTTCATGAGTGCCGGATTGCAATGTCGGATAACACATTTGCCACGTCCTCGCAATAATCCGTCGCGGTCTCAAGGTGCTCGTAGATATCCTTGAGCTTGATGATCGTTATCGCATCGGTGGTCTTGAACAGGTCCGTCACCGCCTGGGCAAGCACGTCGTCCGCGAGGTTTTCGAGCCGGTTCACCTCAATGCAGCGCTCCTCGACATAGCGGGGATCCTTGATCGAGCGGATGCCTTTGACCGCGCTCTCGATCTCTATGGTGGACATATGGATCAGTTTCGCAAGCTCGATCATGTGCGAATCGGTGCCTTCGATACCGTAATAGAACATCTTCTCGGTTGCCCCGTCGACATAGTCCAGCACCTCGTCCAGTGCCGAGGCGAGGCGCGAGATCTCTTCGGGATCGAGAGGGGTAATGAACGTGCGGTTCAGCTGGTCATAGATGTCATGGGTGATCTGGTCGCCCTTGTGTTCCAGTTTCTCGATCTCGTGGCGTTTCTCTTTCACATTGGTGAAATCCTCGGTCAGCGCTACCAGCTGCCACGCTGCCTCTTTGACAATCCCTGCCTGTTTTTCAAAAAGGTCGAAAAAAACCTTATCCTGGGGTATCAGCAATTCACGAAGACCCATAACAAACCCAGTGGTAATCGGCGGTATATCTTAAAAATATAGCGAAATATTGTCGCCTCTATACCGCGATGAGGAAAAAAGTGACAATAAAATAGCCGGTGTAGGCAACAACCATCGCAAGCGGGATGGTGATGACCCACGCCATCATCATCTCGCGGACAACCCGCCACTGTACCGCATTCTTTCCCCGCGTTGCACCGACACCGATGATCGCCCCGTTGATGGCATGGGTGGAGGAGACCGGAATGCCCCAGAGTGTCACGGAAACGAGGATTGCGCTGCTCGCGGTTGCTGCGCAGAAACCCTGGTACGGGCGGATCTTCGTTATCCCCTTTGCCATCTTATCCACCACCCGCCACCCGCCAAAACAGGTGCCGAGCCCGATCGCCAGTGCCGAGGTAAGGATGACCCATACGGGAACATCGAATGCTATCAGCACGCCCGAAGAAACGAGAAGGGCGGTAATTACTCCCACTGCGATCTGGCCGTCGTTTGCACCGTGGGCCGATGCCTGGATAAGGCAGGCCAGTACATGCAGCGGCTGGAAGATTCGTTTCATCCGGTCCTGACGGGAATGGCGGAAGAGGTGGGAGATGATGATATCGAAGATGAATGCACCGACAACGCCGATGATGGGTGATATGAATATGAACAGGACGATTGCCAGCAGGCCCGTAAGCCTGAGTGCGCCAAGAAGCATTTCGGCCGGGATAATCAATGCCGCCCCGCATATTGCGCCCAGAAGGATACCGAGCCGGATGTCCTCATGAAATGATGCCATAAACAGACCGAGCATGATGCTGCCTGCAACAGCACCGGTTATTCCCATGCCGATGACCTCGATAAGCAGGCTAGTACCGGGAAGGATAACTGCGGACAGCCCCCCGACCGCGATACCTGCTCCCAGAAGTCCTCCGATCATGGCGTTGCTGCTGGACAGGGGAATGCCTGCCCGGGTAGCTGCGAATACCAGAATAATGGCAGTGCCTGTTGCTACAACAATGGAAAGGGGTGTAAGCCCGCTTCGGGAAACAATTGCAGTACCAACCGTTGCTGCAACAGCAGTCGTGAAAAGGAACGGGCCGATCAGATTGCAGCAGGCTGTAGAAAAAACTGCTTTTACCGGGGAGAGCGCTTTTGTCGCCACAACGGTTGCGATCGAATGCGCTGCATCATTGAGACCATTGACAAAGCTCAGTGCCAGAGCAAGGATGATGCCAAAGAGGATGAGCGGGTCCATACCGGTCATGCATGTGCCATCGCGATGTCAATAAGGGCATGTCCGACATCATTGCATTTCTCCATGACTTTCGCGAACCCTTCATAGATGTCCTTGAGCTTGATGATCATCAGGAGGTCCTGTGTCTTGAACAGGTCAAGAACAGCTCTTGAGAGGAGCTCCGTAGAGAGGTTGTAGAGCCGGCTGATCTCCATGGCATGGGTTTTCACGTCATCGGGATTTTTCAGGCTTGAGAGGCTGTCCACGGCCTGAGAAATCTCTGTGCTTGCAAGGAGGATCAGATAGGAATACTCCTTAAGGATATCATTGGATTCCGGAATCCCGTAATTGCAGAGCTGGTGTGTCACCCAGTCTGTCTTGTCAAGAACATCATCAAACGCCGGCGCGAGCCGTGCGATCTCATCGGGTTCAAGCGGGGTGATAAGCGACTCGTTCAGCTGCTCGTAGATCTTTCTTGTTATCTCATCTCCCTGATGTTCAATCTGGCGCACCCGGTGTCCCTTCTCGGTACCCCCGGGAAGCTCGTGGGTGATCTCGTTCAGCGTGGTGGATGCTTCGGTTATTTTTTCCGCCATTTCCTTAAACAGGGTAAAAAAAACCTTGTCTTCCGGCAGGATCAGGTCGCTGATTCGCATGGTATGTGAATGATCACTCTGGCATGATAAAAAAGTGCCTCATGATGATCCCCGCCGGTTCTCATCAGGGAATCCGGGAGATTTCTGTAAAGAATTTCTTTGAGGATTTACCCGGGATAAAAAAAGCCGTGCCACAACCGGCCGGTCAGAACTGGATGGACTGGGCGGGAATTGAACCCGCGGCCTCTTCCATGCCAAGGAAGCGATCTACCACTGATCTACCAGCCCGCTCCAATTTACTAGGACGGCATAGGTTAAAAGAATTGGGCTTTTGCGCACCCTGGCAGATTATCCGCTGCCCATGTGGTCCAGCAGGTTCTGCGCGAATAACCGGAGCATGACCTTCGGTTCGGAAGGGGGGATCTTCTGGGAGAAATCCAGCCAAGCCAGATCCGCCATTGCAAGTGCTTCTGCCCGGCATTTTGCAAGGGAGCCGGACTTCCTGACGAGGGTAATCCCCTCCTCCATGACCCCCGGGTCCTGCCGCAGGTGTACTGAACAGAGGATCTGCCGGAGGCGTGAGCGGTCCGGGTTGTCCAGCAGTTCCAGGGCCCTGACAATCACATACGTCAGTTTTCCCGCAGCCAGGTCATCCCCCGGCATACCGCCGGTCCCCGGGTTTTGGAGAAAGCTCTGGATGTCATCGGTGATCTGGAACGCGATGCCAAGAGTCCGGGCATATGCGGTACACGCGTCCCTGACCTCCAGCTCCGATCCGGCAAGAATACACCCCGCCTCCGCTGTCGCAATAACTGCTGAAGCTGTCTTGAACTCGTACATCTGGAGGATCTTCTCTCCCATCCTGTCTTTTATCCATACAGCAAGGTTCTCTTCATTCAGGTTTTTCGTCCAGTAAAGATCCTGCGCCTGGCCGAAGTGCCCCCGGATAAAGGAATTATGGGTGATCCGGTAAAAAGCAAGTCGCTGTTTATCCGAGAGGTCGGGATGCGAGCCGTAAAGGATTGACGGGAGGAAATACAAGGTGTTTGCCGCATTGATGGCAATGTCAGTGCCGTACCTGCGGTGGATGCACATGTCCCCGCGGCGGATGGAGGCATTGTCTTCGATATCGTCAATGATGAGGGTGCCGGTATGAGTCAGTTCGGGCACGACAGAGAGCAGCAACTTGTATTTTTCCGAACTGACCCCGAGCGCCTCGAGAAGGAGTATGCCGAAAACCGGCCGCCAGTTTTTCCTCTCCCGGGAGAGCAGATCCCATGACGGCCGGATGATGGTCTCTCTGCACGCTGTGATATCATGAATCCCGTAAGAGGTTCCGATAAACCTCAGGAAATCCTCCTCTCTGATGTCTGCAGGAATGAATGATTCGATACATTCCTGGATCCGGCTGACATGGTTCTCGATGTACTGCTGGAAATCAAAAATATAGCCATATCCCTGCAGTTCAAGCCGGGCAGTGCCGGAGAACGGGTTGTTCCCGATTGAACCTGACACGGTTGCCGCACCTTCCCAGATCGCCCTCATGGAACCCAGAACCGGAATTTCCTGGTCGTCCGTGACCGGCTGCAGGTAAAACCGTGCGGAAATTTCAGGGATTTCGANNGAATGTCCTGACCTGTTCGCCCTCACGGAACAGCGCGGCGAACCGGTTGAGGATCGAACCGGTTTTCGGGTCCCGGAAGGTTAAAAAGAGCCAGTCTGAACCGTCATCTCCATTGATGCCTGCCCAGTCCCACCCATAGAGGTCTCCTCCGTCAGGGTGCGAAAGGAACCAGCCCGAGTTGCCCCACTGATGATCGAACCAGGCGGTTCCCTCTACGCGTGTATCACCCATGTGCCCTGACAGGCTAAGCCGGGGCCGGGTAGCATATGTCATGGTCCTGTCAGGCATTGACCCGATGTTTTCCATAGCATAGCGGGAGGATTGTGGTTTGAGGTTGAACCGGCACTCTCCGTCCTGACCGGTTCCGGGAAATGAGAGATAGATCCCGGTATCTGCAACACGAAATGACAGGTCAGTCCATGAAAAGGAGAACGGATCCCGTTCCAGGAGCGGTTTTTCTTCCTCAAGTTCGATTGGGGCAGGTGGTCCATAGCTCCTGAGTTCCCCGATATAAGTCTCAACGAGCGCCTGGTGAAGGCCAGTGGATCGCAGTCCCCGTGTATAATCACAGAACCGATCGATGATCCGTTCTTCTGCCCTGCTGATAACGGAATGTTTGCCCGTTGCCGGATCCAGTACTGAGAGAAGGAGATAATAATCATCATCGGGTTTCGTTCCGGTTTTTGAAAGATCAAAACGGAAGATACTCATCATGAAATGCCGGTGGCCGATCACTGCACCGTGAAACGAACCCTGCACAAACCACCATTCCATGGAATTTTCCGAATGAACGGGTTCCCCGGTGATTGCGTCCCGTGGATCCATGGAGATACTGACCGTCCCCGGGGTGGTTTCCTGCTGCAAAAAACCCCCTTGTGGAAATGCAGTACCATCGGCCATGCTTAGCTTCTCTTTTTCCCAACAGTTAATCTCTTTGAATCGCGCAGCGCCGTTGCAGGTTCACCTGCTGGATGCGGTTTGACACATCCGGCAGGAAACGAAAAACCCGTGCCGACGTTTTTTTTTACTTTAAGCATATCCATGGAATTCCCGTTCGGGATTCAAAAGGTTTAATGCAGACCTGAAAGATGTATGTTATATGGAGCTCCGGAAGATTGGATCGTTTTTTATTCTTGCCTGTTTTTTACTGGCACTCCTGCCGGCAACTGTCGCCGCTGCCAGCAGCAGTTCTCCCGCCCCGCTTATTGCCCTCCCTGATCTTCTGCAGGAAAAATCAAAAACACAATGGAGTGGGGAGGATTTCAAACAAGCTGGGATGGAGGCAAAGAAAAACGGGAACTATCAGGAAGCAATTGACAATTTCAATGCTGCGGAGACAATGTTTGCAAAGGACCCGGCGCTGAACCGGGCATCATACAATGGACACGACCCTAAAAAATTAGCACTCCTCACCCAGATCGAGCGTGCCAAGGCAGAAACATACGATGACTGGAGTACGCTGCCGATGGCCCAGGTTGATAAGGACGATCTGGAAGCGCGGAGAGGCGCTGCAACTGACCGGGCAGAAGTTTATGAAAGTCTACTGAATAACCCGGGAACGGCAGGGCCAACTGGGAGCGGGTGTCTGATAGTGACTGCAACATTTGGTTCACCCCTCGCCAGTGAAGTTCAGTTAGTGAGGGACTTCCGGGATCATTCCATCAGCCAGAGTTATACCGGCTCACGGTTCATGCCGGGATTCAATGCCTGGTATTACTCGTTCAGCCCCCAGGTATCCAGCTATATCAACGACCACCCGTTCACTAAACCCGCTATGCAAGTGATACTGACACCGCTTCTTTGGATTGTCCGGGTATCACAGATCGGGTACTCGTTCCTTGCATTCAATCCTGAACTTGCCACGTTTGTTGCCCTTATTATTGGAAGTACCATGTACGCCGGTCTCTACGTTTTTCCCTTTGTGGTTGCGATTATGGGGGTGGCACAGGGACAGGGATGGAAGGGCTGGAACATACAGAACATGAAACCCGTAGCGGGCGTCTGGGCTGCGATCGTGGTGCTGCTTGTTCTCGGGGTACTGTTATCAGTGGATCTTCTGACTACAGTGGCATCGGGACTCTTTGTGGTTGCCACTATCATTCTTGTTGCGGGAGGATTGTCCGTATCACTCCTGCAGTATGCGCATACACCAAAAATCTCCTGATTCTTTTTTTCAAAATCAGGAAAAATTTTTTTTTACAATGGCACTTCTACTGAGGGGAAGAACGAAAAGTAGAACAGGTTTACAACAATCGATGCAAGACCGATAATGATCCCGATAATCCCCAGAACTGCCATAATAATTGCTCCTGTACCTTTTTTGTTCTTGGAATTGTACAGGACGACCGCCCCAAGGACAATGGCGAGGATACCACAGATATAGGGATACACGAACCAAGATATTGCCCCAACAAGTATACTCAGAATATCCAGCAGAAGCATCCGCTTTTTCATGGGAGGTTTGACCGAGGTAGCCGCCACAACCCCCGGTTGCTGCACACCTACCGGAGGGGGAGGGTAGTAAACAGGCTGTGCCGGGAGTGGCGCTGCTACCGGCTGCACGGGGACGGACTCAGGCTGCGGGGCCGGGGCCTGCCCGGGTTTCCGCAGGGGTTTTCCACAGTTTTTACAGAACTGGTTGGTATCCGGGTTTTGTGTACCGCATTCACCGCAGAACATGGCTCTTCCTCAAGTTAGCGAAATGTTCTGTATGCAGGATAATGAAGGTTGTGCTTCATGATTCCGTTATCATGCACCAGCTGAGGATTTTTCCTGCCAGCCCGGTATCTGAACCGGGCCCAGTCTATTGCCAAGCCCGTTGATCTGAAAAAAGGTGATACGGTCACGACAGAAGTACCGGCTGCCTGCGGGCATCTGCCACCCTACCCCGTGCCTCCTGCATCCACGAATCCTGCACTACCTTACCCTTGCTGATGAACGTCTCGATCAAGGGCTTTACACCTTTTGGCCTCTTCTGGGAAGCAGGAAGCACTNNTGCATTGGCGATCGCACCCCCGATACCGAACGCGTCCACGCAGTCGCGGTACAGGATCACGTCTTCCCGTGTCACACCACCGGAGAGGAATATCTTCACCTCCTTATGCCCGTGGGAGTCGAGCTCCCAGCGGACTTCCTCGATGATCGCCCGCATGTTCCCCCGCCGGGAACGGGGGGTGTCGAGCCGGACTGCCGCCGCCCCGCACTCCGCTGCCCGCAGGGACTCGGACTTCTCATCGCACCACGTATCGCAGAGCATGATCCGCTGGACAGATTTTGGGGCGCTCCGGTCAAATGCCCGCCACGCGTCCTCCGGCTTCTTATAGCACATGACAAACGCGTGGGGCATTGTCCCGACCACCGGCATCCCTTCCGGTGCACAGATATTGGAAACCCCGTCGGCCCCGCCAATCCAGGCCGCCCGCTCGATCATGGCGGCGATCGCGGGGTGCTGGCGCCGGGAGCCGAAGGAGTAGAACGGGCGGTCACCGGCAGCGATCCTGATATGTGCCGTGGCAGTGGCAATACCGGACGCGTGGCAGAGGAACCCGAGGATCGCAGTCTCATACCGGCAGAAGTCCCGGTACTTCCCGGTAATCCGGAGCACCGGTTCATTCGGATAAAAAACGGTTCCTTCCGGCATCGCATCAACCGTCACCGGAATCCCGTCAAGGAGGGCAAGCACATCGGCAAGCCCGCAGAAGACCGCCCACGGGTCCGGCAGGGCAGTGGCGGTCACTTCCATGACCACGTGCGGGTTGATCCTGTCGTTTTTCAATGCCTCTTCCGTCCGGATAAAATAGATATCCGTGCATTCGCCGTTCCTGATCGCCTCGTCGCTGACGGTGAGAAAGGTCCCCATAAGGAATAATATTGTCGGTCNNNNCAATTTCAGATAAGGCACTTGTTGTACGGAAAAAAATGAATTAATACTCCTGTAACCAAACGCTCACGCATGAAATCCCGACACATCACCAACCTTATCCTCGTTCTTCTCGTTCTCCTTATCCCTATCGTGGCCCTGGATCTGTTCCAGTCAAGCCCGAAAACGCTCTGGAACTCGGACCAGTTCACGGAAGCAGGAGACAAAGAAGCCGCTGCCGGCAATTTTAATGAGGCTCTTATTAAATACAATAAGGCCGAAGAAAAGGTAACCGGAACCTACACCGACAAGTACGAAACGATGGCGGCAGTTGAACAAAAAAAAGCAAACGCCTATTCGGGTCTGGGAGATACCGCTGCTGCTGCAAATGCAAACAGATTAGCCGAGAATTATTTAAGAGATGCCAGTGATGAGCGTGTTGGCTGTCTTATTGCAACCGCAACATTTGACTCCCCGCTGGCACCTCAGGTCCAGCAGCTGAGGGAATTCCGGCAGAATACTATTTACTCCACGGAATCGGGAACCCAGTTTATGACCGCGTTTAATGCATGGTACTATTCTTTCAGTCCTGTGGTTGCGGATTTCATTGACGATCACCCCCAGATAAAACCACCCATGCGGGTCATCCTGACACCCCTCCTGGGAATACTCACCCTCGCTCAGATGAGTTTCTCTGTCTTGTCCGTGCGTCCCGATATCGCCGTGATCGTCTCGGGACTCGTTGCAAGTACACTCATCGGCATGATCTATGCATTTCCCGTACTGTTCGTCCTGCTGCTGGTCATCCGGAGGTTCTATCCCGTCACCGTAACGACCGGTACCCTGAAAATTGCCGGGATATCTGCCATAGCCGGTCTTTACCTTCTCGTTGCCGGCGATATTCTCCTGCTATCCCCGTTTCTCCTCGTAGGAAGCGTGCTCTTCGTAGTAAGCCTGGTTGTCGTAACCGGTCTTTTCCTGTCGGGGGTCTGCATGAACATGCTGGATCACCGGTCAGCACCCATAGCTCCTGAATAACCTTCCTTTCGTATCCATTTTTTTGCCCGTAGCTGGGGAAGCCGGATAATACCAATGAGCGGATTATCTGGACCGTCCCCTTTCATTGGGGGGAAAAACCGTTACCATAACCTGAAAAACAAACCCTATAAAAAGAGGTATTCAGGGAATCAGCCAGAAGAACATCAGGGTTACCGGCTGAGGGGGAAACAATGAGAAATAAAAAATATCTACCATAATCGAAGCAAGCCCGATAATAAGCCCGATAAAGGCTATGATAACCCCAATCCCCAACCGTTTCCTTGTCTTGAAAATAACCGCTGCACTGATGACAATGGCAAGAATCCCGCAGATATAGGGGTAGATGACGAGGGAAAGGAGGCTTATAAAAAATCCGATAGCACCTGCAACGGTGAGCGCATGTTCTGTCGGGGGGGTGACCGGTTCAAGGGAATACCCGGGAGGGGCTTGCGGGGATGTAGTCTGTTGCTGTGCTCCCCCGGACTGCGGGCCATATACAGGAGCAACGGGCGGGAATGCTGCAGCCGGCTGGGGTGGGACAGCCTGAGGCTGGCGTTTTTTTAACGGATTGCCACAGTTCTTGCAGAACTGATTTGTATCAGGATTCTGCGTCCCGCACTCGCTGCAAAACATGCTCTTGCTCTACCGTTTCTTTTTGTTTATATTTATTTGAAGATTGTGTTTTTCAGGGATGCCTGGCCCATCTTTAAAAAATACTTTGCACAATTTTTGCACAATAAACCCCGGCAAATGCGCTAA
>PMKW01000027.1 GCA_003157895.1 Methanoregula sp.
GCAGGACCCGACACAGAACCATTCCCTACCCCCGGACATGATGGCGCTGGGCATTCCCGCAGAGATGGCGGTAAGGATGGTAAACAACCTTGACGCCTCATTCATTACCCGGAGACCGCAGGTGGCATTTCCCGGCCACAAAAAGCAGCTGGAATGACAGGCCGGAAGACTGGTGGTTAATAAATCATTTTTTCTCTGCCGGGAATTGCGGGCATTCAGAAACCGGCACGCCAGAATACTTCAGCGTCGTTCCGCCAGTACAGAGACCGCAATATGCGGGCCGAATTTCCCGCGGACGTCAATAGTTTTTAATTCACGGATCCTGAAATACGGGGAGACGAGTTCCCGCAGCTCGGGTTCCGATGAGAAATAGAGTGTTGTCCCGATCCGTGTCTTCCGGTATTTCCCGCTCCCGCCAAACTGGGGGTCTTTATCACTGAAACAGACGGAAAAGTAGGTTGCCCCCGGGTTCAGGATTTTATGGACATTTTTAATATAGGTCTCCCGGTCTTCCGGGAATATGTGGTGCAGGAATTCCCAGTCGTAGGCGAAGTCGAATGTGTCAGGCACTTCATACAGATCGCCGAGAAGATCGGCAACAATAAACCTGCACCGGACTCCTCGTTTTTTTGCATGTTCTTCCGCGATTTTTATTGCCGTGGGGGAACTGTCGACACCGGTGACATCAAACCCGCAACCTGATAAGTAGATCGCATAGTTGCCGGCACCGCATCCGAGATCGATGGTCTTGCAGGGCCGGACCTTCCCGTCCTGTACGATTCTGACGAGTGCATCGGGAGGGGTCTCGCTGTTCCAGGGGATGTTATCCAGCGGGATCGTCTGGTAAATCCTGTCAACATCGGCATATTTCATGCGTGCCTTCCTGATGGAATAATCGACCATGGGAAGGTTTTAAGGTTTCCCTCTCTCCTGCCGGAAACAAGTATTTCTTTATTTTGTGCATCCTGCCGCGTTCCGCACCGGCGTATGTCTCCTGCATCCGGTCAGGGATATTCCCCCGGATTGCCGGCAGGGAAACATTATAGTCCTTGAAGATCTTACTTTGTCAGCTATACTTTACATTTTCAGGAAAATACCCGGATGATGCCGGGGGACAGCCCGATCCTATGGAGAAGAACGAAACCGCAGGTAATATTCTGGGAACAACCGGCAAACGGATTGATTACAAGTGGATCGTACTCTCGATTACCACCATCGAGATGTTCATGGTATCCGTGAACGGCAGCATCACCTTAATCTCGCTGCCCGCGATCTTCAATGGCATCAATATCGATCCGCTCACGTCGTTCCAGTACCTGATCTGGGTGCTGATGGGGTACAGCCTCGTCACCGCGACGCTGCTCCTCAGTTTCGGCCGGCTCTCGGATATGTACGGGAGGGTGAAGCTCTACAATATCGGCTTTGCCATCTTCACCCTCGGGTCCGTCCTGCTTTTTCTCACGCCGGACAAAGGGGATGCAGGTGCCCTTGAGATCATCGCGTTCCGTCTCGTCCAGGCCGTGGGCGCGTCATTCACGTTCTCCAACAGTGCGGCAATCCTTACCGATGCATTTCCTCCGGAAGAACGGGGCAAGGCGCTGGGGCTCAACACGATTGCATTCCTGTCGGGCCAGTTCGTGGGCCTTGTCCTCGGCGGCATCCTCGCGTTCTATAACTGGCGGTATGTGTTTCTCGTCAGCGTCCCGGTCGGCATCCTCGGTACGATCTGGGCATTCCTGAAACTCAGGGAAACCCCCCTGCCGAAACGGAAGCGGAAGATCGATGTCTGGGGCAACGTCACCTTCGTTACCGGCCTCACCATCCTGTTGATCGGCATCACCTATGCACTGCTCCCGTACGGGCAGGACCCGATGGGGTGGGGCAACCCGTGGGTCATCACATCACTTGTCATCGGTATCGTTCTCCTGATCGCATTCCCCATAATCGAAAGCCGGGTCGAGGACCCGATGTTCCGGCTGAACCTGTTTAAGATCCGGGTATTTTCTCTCGCCAACATCGCCGGGTTCCTGAGTGCCCTGGCCCGCGGCGGCATGATGTTCCTCTTGATCATGCTGCTGCAGGGCATCTGGCTGCCCCTCCACGGGTACAGCTACGAGTCAACACCGTTCTGGGCCGGTGTGTACATGCTGCCGCTCACCGCAGGATTTGTGATGATGGGCCCGCTCTCGGGCTGGCTATCCGACAAATACGGTTCGCGGTGGTTCGCCACCTCCGGCATGCTCCTTACTGCCGTCGCGTTCCTGATGCTGGCCATGCTGCCCTATGATTTCGATTATCCGGTCTTTGCCGTCGCGCTCCTGATCATGGGCATAGGGAATGGCATGTTCGGGTCGCCGAACATTGCAGCCATCATGAATTCCGTGCCCCCGGAAGACCGGGGGGTTGCTTCGGGTATGCGGTCGATGCTGCAGAACAGCGGGATGGTAGTTTCCATGGCACTGTTCTTCACCATCGTCATCGTCAGCCTGACGCACCTGTTTCCCCCGGAGCTTGCGACCTCGCTTGCCGGTGCCGGGGCCCCGGAACTGGTCGGTCCCATGAGTGTCATTCCCCCGACCGGGGCATTGTTTGCCGCGTTCCTTGGTTACAACCCGGTCAATGCCATTCTGGTAACCGTTCCTCAGGCAGTCGTTGCTGCTATCAGCCCGGCGACCATGGCAACCCTGACCGGCACAACCTGGTTCCCGACAACCCTTGCGAACGCCTTCATGCCCTCGCTCCGGATCTCCTTCTGTATCGGTGCCCTGCTCTGCATCGTCGCTGCGGTACTGTCCTCATTGACCGGGTCACGGTTCGTCCACGAGATCCACGCGAAAAAGGGGGAAACCGGCGGGGAGATACCCGTGCCCCCGGATGACCCCGGCTGGGACATCATCGAATAACAATCCCTTTTCATAAAAAGGGATGGAGGAAGAGAGGAGTTTTTCCCGGTTTGTCCGTGAAGCGCTTCCTAAATCCCCTTTGAAAGGTTATACTGCTGGATCAGTTTTGCACTCAAGATGAAGACCAGGATTACGATAACGAGGACAATGACATCAAGAACCGCCGGGTAGACCGCATTGCCGTTGATCGCCCCGTTGAACAGGTCGACGAGATAGGTGAGTGGGGAGAGCGACGTGAGCATCCATTCCCAGTCCCCCAGCTGATTAAGGGGAACGAAAATACCGCTGACAAATATCAGGGGAAGGCGGATCAGGTTGGAGACCATCATCACGTTGGAGGGATTGCTCATCGCCGGGGATGAGAGGAGCGTACCGAGGGCAGCAAAGGTAAATGCCCCCAGCAGCAGTGATACTGCCAGAAGCCCCGGATTTGCGAGGGGCAGGTGAATGATAAGCGATCCTGCACCCCAGACGATCGTGGTGATAACGATCCCGAAAATTGAGCCTGCAAGAATGTCGCCAAGGATGATACTTTCCAGCGTGACGGGCAGGGACAGGAGGCGCTCGTAGGTCTTCTCCCGTTTTTCCCATGGCGTGATGAGCGGCCCGGTGGAGGATGAGGAGAAGAACAGCATCATGCCGAGGAAAGCGGGGAAAAAAAGCATGAGGTTGAGGTTCCTCCCGATAAAAAACGTCAGGAACATGATGAACGGGAAGAGGAGACCGAAGATCACGACCGCCCCTTTGTAATAGTAAATCCGCATATTCTTCTCGGTGACCAGGAGAACGCTCCGGGCAAAAAGCCTGAGATCCATCATGTGCCTCCCGTAAGCTGGACGAATGCCTCTTCAAGGGTCGGGCTTGATGTGGCAATGGAGAGGATTTTTAAGTGTTCCCGTTCCGCGAGGGCTGCACAGTATTTCACCGTCTGGTCCGGATCGTCCGTATACAGCCGCCACTTGTCCCCGTGGGTCTCTGCCCGGGATATTCCCCCCAATGCAAACAATTCCCTGGTCACCGGTTGTTCGAACGCGATCTCGATATAGTTCGCCTTATCAAAACTCTTCTTGAGTTTTTCCGGGCTGCCTGTTGCGATGATGGCTCCCTTGTTGATGACGCTGATGATGGTGCAGAGCTCGTTTGCCTCCTCGATATTGTGCGTGGTAAGAAAGACCGTGCTGCCCTCGTCATTCATTCGCCGGACCGTATCGATCACGAGCCTTCGGCTGTACACATCCAGCCCTCCGGTGGGTTCGTCAAGAAACAAAACCGGTGGGGAGGGAACGATCGCACACGCGATGCTGATCCGCTGCCGCATTCCCTTTGAGAAGTTGCGGACAATGTCATTTCTNNACTGTCCATGCCGTAGAATTTTGCCGTCCAGAGAATGTTCTGTTCGGCAGTCAGGTCGGAATAGACCGTGCCATTCTCGGGGATAATCCCCATCTTCATCTTGGCTTCGAGCGGGTTTTTATGGATATCAATCCCGCAGATCCGGGCCGAACCGGTATCCGGTGTCAGTACCCCGGTCAGCATCCGGATGGTGGTGGTCTTGCCGGCACCGTTCGGTCCGAGAAAACCGAAAATTTCCCCCTCCTCAACCGCAATGCTGACATTGTCAACAGCCTTGAAAGACCCGAATGATTTGCTGAGATGATCTGCTTCGATAATTTCCATGCGTGATGTCCCGGAATCAGGATTACAGAGCAGAACCATATGAGGGTATCTGTCAGGCTGCGGTCCGGGATATGCAGGGAAGAACCCCTGCAGGGAATTCAGGATTTATTGTGATTTCCTCCGGGAAGATGGTAGAGGAGAGCGGCTTGCAGTGATTCCCACAGTTTTGCCGGTCGCGGCTGTTGAGGGGGGGGTCCAGCGGTGTACTAATCGATCCCCTGCCGAATGACCGGTCCGGGAATTTCACGTCATAATTTTAGTAATTTTCCCGGCCGCTCATAAAACATTTTTACCAAAGTACACCGTCCGACCCCTCAACCTCGCTCTGTGTCTGGTTTCGGATGGATATTTTTATTATCCTGCGGGCAGGATGTGGGGTGGTGACATTCGTATGGCAGCCATTGTGCACTTTGATGTACCGGCAGAAGATACTGCACGGGCACGGAAGTTTTATGAACAGCTATTCGGGTGGAAATACGAGTCATGGCCCGGGATGGATTTCTACCTCATCAGTACGAAGAACCTTGACGGGACACCAGGAGTTGGCGGTGGTCTTGGGAAACGGATGGACCCATCGCAGCGGATGATGAACTATTTCGGCGTGACCTCCATCGATGCCGCGATGAAGAAGGTAACCAGCATTGGAGGGAAACTCATCACGGACAAGATGCCGGTGCCGGGCATGGGCTACCTTGCCAACTGCATGGATACCGAGGGGAACTTCTTCGGGCTCTGGGAAGAGAACAAAGAGGCGAAGTGACCGGGGGCTTCTGCGGGCTCTTCCCTCCCCTTATCATGGGGGGTGAAGGGCCATTTTCAGTCGGAGAACTCTGTCCGCCAAATGTCAGACGCCCTCTTTTTTTCCGGTCCTCCGACGTGAAAATGAAGATCCGGGGATTCCTTCACCACGTCCGGGAATACATGGTAATGCCTGACTTTCAACAGAACGCGGATATGTGCGTCTTTTTGCTGGGTGATTTTTGGCGGGTTTTTACACTAAGAGAGAAGCACGATCTGAGGGGAGATCGGCCGCTGTAACTGTCCTATACTCTCCTAAACTCCCGGGAGTGGTTTTACGTCGTAAAAACGATGGGTGTTAAGGGTCATTTTCCAATAACTATCCTGCATTTTCGAATAACTATCCTAAGATTCGGTGCCGGGAGGGGGAAATGGGGGCTGGGATGGGGCCGGATTAGTGTATGTCTTAAGGAACCCCTTTGAGATTGTGAGTTTGCCCACCCCCTTCGGGGTCGCTCGGCCGCCTCGTCGGGGCCTCGCTGGGCGAATGGATGCGGCAGTTATCAGAATTGAATCAATCGAAAAATTTTACAAAATAGATTATATGGTAAGCAATGTAAAATCCTGTCAATGAAAAAATCTAAAAAATTTACTGATGAAGAAATAATAGCAGCTCTTGAAAATGGAATAAAATTTGTTGAACAAGAAAAAGTTGATGATCCTGAAACAAAAAAATTTCTTGAAGATTCTGCAAAATCTGCCAAAGAGACCCTAGAAAAAATTCGTATCATTCAAAATCATAACCTCCGAATAAGCGAGTTAATCAAATTAGGATTTAAAGAGGAAGCAATAATTTTAACTGTAACAATTTTTGAAATTTTAATGAAGGATTTCTTTTGGACCAGCAAAGACGATTGGTTTTATATCCCTTCTCATCAATTTTCTGAATTATCCTTTGATGAAAAACTAAATATCCATAAAAAGATTCAGAAATATCTAAAAGATATACATCTGTTAGATGAATACCTAAGAAATTTGTATTTATATCAAAATTTTTCACCCAATTCAGAAATTGAATGCCTTTTTGAGACACTTCAAAAAAATGAGAGAAAAATTAATTTTCAAAATCTAACTGATAAAAATGGCGTAAAAAATGCATATCTCACTTTTTTCGATATAGACATTTCATTGTCTCTGGATCCAGACCCTAAAAAATCAATTGAAAAATGGAATAGACTAAATTCACTAATCAAGGAAAGGCACGATATTATTCATAAGGGAAAAAAATCTTTATTAAAGGAAGAACAAATTTTTGAAATCTTAAATTCAGTTGATTCTATCACTCATAGTATTGTAAGAAAAAAATATATCTATGTAAAATTGAATACTAATAAGGCAATTTCTGTTTTAGAAAGGAAATTAGGAAATAAATTGAAACATATTTAGGAATTCCTCAAATTCTTTTTTCAAAGAATCAATTAATGTTTTCCTCCCTTATTTCCCCATCACCTTTAAGTCCCTTCCCATCAATATTTACAGACCCAAGCTTGGACCCCTCAACAGGAGGGACAGCATGGTGCAAAGACTATGGCAGAAGTGGTCGAGGTTTTAGTACCCGGCGGAAAGGCAACGGCAGGTCCACCCCTTGGACCGTCGCTCGGGCCNNGTCGACGCGAAAAAGAACTTCACGCTCACGGTCGGTATCCCGCCGACCACGGCACTCATCAAAAAAGAGGTCGGTATCGAGAAAGGTTCCGGAGAGCCCAACGTCAAAGTGGCAGGCAACCTGCCATTCGAGGCCGCTGTCAGAATTGCCAACATGAAACTCGAAGGCATGCTCTCCTACGAGCTGAAGACTGCTGTTAAGGAAGTCATCGGCACGTGTGTCAGCATGGGAGTNNGGTCGCAGAACTATGGAGGAATCTGATGGTTGATAGGGCCAAAATTTTGAACGCCGTAAACACGGCTATTGAGAAGGCGCCAAAGCGTAAGTTCTCTGAGAGTATTGACATTACCATCAATCTCAAGAATATCGATATGGCGCAGCCGAAAAATCGTATCGA
>PMKW01000087.1:0-2263 GCA_003157895.1 Methanoregula sp.
ACCGTATCAAAGTCCGGCAGTCCTCCCCACCTGCAGCCGAACTGCTCTGCAAGCTCCTTTGCTTTCTCCGGCGTACGGTTCAGGATGGTTACGTCCATGTCGAGGTCGGTTAAGGCAAACGCGGCACCGGCCGCCGCCCCGCCGGCCCCGAGCAGCACCGCCTTCGACCCCTTCAGGCCCGCCAGCGGTTTTCTCACCCCGATCCAGTCCGTGTTGTAGCCCCGCGCCGTGCCGCAGGAGAAGATCACCGTGTTCACGGCCCCGATCTGCTGTGCCGCATGCTCGTCAATTTCATCGATGAGGGGGATGATCTCCTGCTTGAACGGGATGGTGACCGAGAGCCCCTTGACATCGAGATGGCGTGCCATGCTCAGGATCTTGTCGGGTCTGGGGTCCTCGAACCACGTGTAGTGGTAATCGAGGCCGTATTCGGCAAACAGGGCATTGAAGAGGAACGGCCCCTTACTGTGGGCGCAGGGATACCCGGCAACTCCCATGAGGCGCGTGAGCGGGTCGGGCGGGTTGTCGGAGAGGACTTTTTCGAGCCGCTCCATGCATTTTTGGGGAATCCGGCCGGACCTGAAGAAACTGATGCAGGGCGCCCGGTTTTTTTCCGGGATGCTCCCGTGACTGAGCAGGCCCATGACCGCAGCCGCCGCTGCCTCCGGTGTTGTTTCGCTCGTTTCGATGCAGAAGTCTGCCGCAGCCTGGTAGTGCTGCTGCCGGCGTTCCATCATCTCGGCGACCTCTTCCCGCAGGGGAAGCCCGGTCAGCGGGGGACGGGGTTTTCTCGATAACCGCGCTTCTATGGTATCGATGCCGGCATGCAGGACAATGATAACGCTGTCCCGCCGGAGGTGTTCCATGTTGACGGGATCGGTAACAACCCCGCCACCGGTGCTGATCACGGCATTGCTTTTTGGCAGCCCTGCAATGACCTTCTGCTCCTCTTCCCGGAAACGCTCCTCCCCGTCCTCGTGGAAGATGTCCGGGATGGACCTGCCGGTCTGCTGCTCGATCAGGACGTCCGTATCGATGAAAGGAAGAGCGGTACGCNNACTCCTGCTGATCTCAGTTCATCCCAGAATCCCGGGAACGACTTGTTCACACACTCTGCGTTCGTGATCGTAATCCCCCCGGTGCCAAGACCCAGCACGGTAAAACTCATCGCGGTGCGGTGGTCGTTTGCCGGGTCGACCGTGCCGCCATGCAGCGGGGCCGGGCTGAGGGTGAGGGCATCGCCCGACACCTCAACCCGCCCCCCCATCGACCGCAGCCGTTCTGCCGTCTCACTGATACGGTCGCTCTCCTTGAACTTTAAATGGCTGATACCGGTGATCGTTGTCGGTGTCCTTGCCATTGCGGCGACCATGCAGAGCGTCTGGACGGTGTCCGGGGATGTTGCCATGTCGATGGTGATCCCGTGGAGATCTCGTGCTCCTTCAACGGTGACCGAACTTTTGCCGTACGATACGGTGCAGCCCATGGCCGCGAGTGCGTCGGGGAACCGCCGGTCTCCCTGTACGGATGTGGGTACGAGGTTGTCAACCGTGACCTTCCCGCCGCAGATCGCGGCGATGGCAAAGAAGTACGATGCCGAGGACCAGTCTCCCTCGACCGTATACGCCCGTCCTTTGTACCGGTTATCCGTGCTGACAAGAAACCTGTCGTACCCGGCATGCGTGACCCGGCCGGAGAATGCCTGCATGACATCTGCGGTTATATCGAGATAGGAAGCGGATGACGGGGGGGCGGGAATCTTGATCTCAACGTCATGCGCTGCATACGGTGCGGTCATCAGGATGGAGGAGATGAACTGGCTGCTCATCGACCCGTCGATGGTCACCGGCCCGCCCACCATCTTCCCGCTGACCCGTATCGGCGGAAAACCGGAATTCCCGAGGAAATCCACCGAACCGCCAAGGGCGTTGAGTGCCTGTACCAGCGGCCCTATCGGGCGCTCCTGCATGCGGGCGCTTCCCGTAAGAACAACCGGGTGACGGCAGAGCATCCCGAGCGATGTCAGGAGGCGGAGGCTGGTGCCGGAGTTTTCCAGGTCCAGCGTGGTTGTCCCGCGGTTGGAGATATCGCCGTCACAGCCGGTGATGACAATACGGCCGGGGTGCTTCTTCACCTTCACCCCCAGCAACATCAGAGCCTCGGCGGTAAGCCGCGTGTCCTCCGCGTCCAGCGGCCCGAGCACCGTGGTGGTCCCTTCCGCGAGCGCCCCGGCAATGAGCGCCCGGTGCGTGTAACTCTTGGA
>PMKW01000087.1:2351-2815 GCA_003157895.1 Methanoregula sp.
GGGCGTGACTCGATCCGGGTCAGGCTGATGCTGCGCTTTGCAAACGCCCCAAGGAGGTCGTGGAGCAGCCCTGCCCGGTCCGTGCTCGGGTCGATGAGGATGCTGCACTTCTCCGGCCGTTTGTGCCCGGACGGTGTTTTTGCAATCCGGACAAACCGCGTGGTGTTCCCCGCGCTGTTTGCCGTGTTCTTCACGATGATGGGCATGTGGTAGATCGCTGCTGCGGTCTTTGAGAGGATTGCGCCGGCATTCGGCGTCTTCTTTGCCTCGCGGGCGCTCGATGCATTGCTGCTGGTGTGGATAACCGGCAGGCCCCACTCCTCGATTTTGTCGCTGCACTGTTCGTGCGTCTGGGGGTGTGCATAGATGACCCGCATCTCCTGTATGGTGACCAGGGACGCAAGGTTGTGGCGGACGGGCAGGTACATCTCGGCCATGATGAAGAGCGGGAACTTCGAGAGCCC
>PMKW01000161.1:0-4363 GCA_003157895.1 Methanoregula sp.
ACGCCGGATGAACCCATCGAAGCAGCGGCAAAGAAGATGGAGGAGCATGCGATCTCGGCTCTTCCGGTCATTGACGCGAACCAGCACGTGATCGGGCTCATAACGGCGGACGCGATCAGCGTGCTCGTTGGGAGAGGAAACCCGTGAGGATCCTTTCCATCCATGCCAGCCGCATGTGGTACCACGCCACTAAAAAGACGAAGATGGCCGAGCCGGTGGATATCCGCGAGGACCGGATGGAGGAGTGCGTTGTCCTCTTCTGCTGTGTCGAGAAACTGGACGAGAAGAATCCTGAACGTGTCATTAAGAATGCGATGAAAAATGTTGTAGCCCGGCTCTCCCAGCTGAAAGTGAACAGGGTGATGATATACCCGTACGCACACCTGACCAGCACGCTGGGTTCCCCGGACTGCGCCCTCTGTATCCTCAAAGGGCTGGAGGAGGCGCTCCGTTCTGACGGGATTGACGTGAAACGGGCGCCATTCGGGTGGTACAAGGAGTTCGAGATACGGGGAAAAGGGCATCCTCTTGCCGATCTCTCCATGACCATCTGCCCGTACGAAGGCACCGAATGCGATTTCACCTGCCCGTACTGCCATCACCCGTTCAGGGAAGCGGATGCGTTGCAGGTCTGCCGGCAGGCCGCCCAATGCACAGAAACCTGTCCCGGTAAAACAGGAATAACCGGAGAGAGATAATGACCGATATACCAGCAANNGCATTTCATGTAGCATACAACCTGAGAAAGCGGGGTACCGGCGTTCTTATCGCGGGTAATCCCTCCGTCCTCAGCCTCCTGAAGGTTTCGGACCCCGAAAAGCACTATGTCACGGATACGATGGTGCTTGAGAAGTGTATCGCTGAAGTTGTCGAGAAAAAAAGGGACTGCGATCTCTGCGTGGTCTTTGCGCACAACGACGCAGCGATTGCGTATGCGGCAACGATGCGCCACCTGTTGCCGGAACGAAGGCTGGTCGTGATTGTCTTTGGGAAAGATCCCGGACCCCTGGCAGATGAAATCAATTTCCCCTGCGAGAAAATTATCGATAAAGCCGTGCACAACCCTATGCAGCTCAGAAAGAAGATCAACGAGGTGTTCGGATGGGCTGCATAGAGAACCTGAAATACGAGATGATCCTGCCGCTCGGCGCATCCTTTAAAGAATGCCGCGAGTACGTGGAGAAAAATTTTAAGGAATTCTGGTATGTCGATCCCGGCTACAAACTCTTCGATGAATATATCATCGGCCTTCCCCCCATTGCCCTTGGCATCGACGGAGGGAAGATTATATTCCCCTATACCAAGCCCTGCCATGGCACATACCTGCTTGCGATAGAAGACGCAGATGAGGCAGCCCGTGTCCGGAAAACCGCCCGGAAGAAAAAATAAATTCTGGTGACCCACTCGTATGAAAAAACAATGGCTTGTCCGGTACTCTGAAATATTCTTAAAATCCGATCCCGTGCGCCGGCAGTGGGAGAATACCCTGATCGCAAACATCCGCGAAGTAATGCCGGGTGTCCACGTGAGAAACGAGCGGGGACGGATCTGGCTTGACGCGGAGGTGAAACCCGATCTTCTCAAAAACATCTTTGGGATCGTATCATTCTCCGAAGTCGAGCATATCCGGCTCGACGAGATAGAAACATTCCTGCCCGACTTCTGCCGCCGCCATGGAATTGAAGAAGTGAAAACGTTCGCACTCAAGATCAAACGGGTGGGAACGCATGACTTCTCCTCCAATGACAAGGCTGTCGAGTACGGCAACCTTATCCGCAACGAGTTCCCGCACCTCAGAGTGAACCTTGCACACCCTGACAAGGAGATCCATATCGAGATCAGGGCAAACGAGGCCTACCTTTACGATAATGTAACAAAAGCTGTTGGCGGTCTCCCGCTCGGGGTTGAGGGAACCCTTGTTGCACTTGTCTCCGGCGGTATCGACTCACCGGTGGCTGCGTGGATGATGATGAAGCGGGGCTGCCGGATCCTGCCCGTCTTTGTCGCACTGGATACCTTTCTCGATGAGACGACCATTGCACGGGCAAAGCGGGTTGTCGAGGTACTGGCTTCCTACCAGCCCGGGATAAAACTGACGGTCATACATGACTCCTATCTGGCATCGGCAAAGCAGGAACTGGTCCAGCGGCATCTCGAAAAGTATACCTGCATCTTCTGCAAGCGCCGGATGTACCGGGTAGCCACTGCCTTTGCCCTCAGGAACGGTGCAAAGGGGATTGTTACCGGAGAGTCCCTCGGGCAGGTGGCCAGCCAGACGCTGGACAATCTTCTTGTCCTCACCGATGCCGCATCCGAAGTCCCGGTCTATCGCCCCCTCATCGGGTTTGACAAGGAGGATGCAATCCGGATCGCACGCGAGATCGGGACATTTACGGAATCAATCTCTCCCGCATCCGGCTGCAAAGCTGTTCCCGCGGGGCCTTCGACAAAAGCAAAACTGGAAACGATCCGGGAGATCGAGGCGAAGCTGGAAGCCAGCTCCTTATCCCTCCCCGTCTGAACCCTCTGGATACCAGGAGCATCCGGTCTAAAGGAAGATCTCATCAAGGACGGCAGGCGCCGCGTGACCTGCCTACCTTGTGAGTTCTTCGAGGGTCGCCACCAGCATATCGACCTCGTCTTCCGTATTGTAGAGGCCGAGGCTTGCCCGGACCGTGCCATCAGGAAGCCCGAGCTCTTCCACAAGCGGCTGGCAGCAGTGGTGACCGGACCGGACGAGGATCTCGGCGGATTCATCCAGGTGCTGGGCAACCTCGTGCGGGTGGAATCCGTCAACCGTGAACGAGACAACGCCGATGCGGGGGACGGGTTTTTCCGGCGCATAGACATGCACGCCCCCGACCTGTCGTAAACCGTTGATCAGCCGGGTAGTAAGGCGCTCCTCGTGGCTCCGGATGTTTTCCATACCGAGGCCGGTGAGGTAATCCACGGCAGCGCCAAGACCGATACCGCCGGCGATATTGGGAGTGCCGGCCTCGTACTTCTGGTACCCTTCCGCGGCGGTATATCCGCTCTCCGTCACAGCCTCCACCATACCGCCTCCGAGGATAAAGGGTTCCAGATCGGGCTCCCTCATCCAGAGGACACCGGTGCCGGTCGGGCCGAGCATCTTGTGGCCGGAAAATGCAAAAAAGTCGCACCCGATCCGGGAGATATCGACCGGCATGTGCGGGACCGACTGGGCGCCGTCGACGAGGAGCAGGATTCCATGGTCGTGGCAGATCCGGGCAATCTCCGCTACAGGTGTGACCACCCCGATTACATTCGACGCATGGGTCACTGCAACGAGCCGGGTTGAGGGAGTGATGGCATTTTCAAGCGCGGGAAGGTCCAGCGAGTAATCGGGACGGATCCCGATACTATCGACTTCCACACCCTGTTTTTTCAGGTTCCGCCATGGGAGGAGGTTGGAGTGGTGCTCGAGAATGGTCGTGACCACGCGGTCGCCGGCCTTCCAGGAGAGCCCGTGAGCGACCATATTGATCGCCTCGGTGGTGTTCTTGGTAAAGACGGTGATACCCGACTGTGCCCCGATGAACCCTGCCACCTTCTCGTGGGCGTGCCAGTAGCGCTGGCTCGCGATCCGGGTGAAGCGGTGAACCCCCCGTCCCACATTGGCCCGGTAGGTATGCTCGAACTCGACCATTGCCTGAACGACAGGTTCCGGGGAGAAACTCGTTGCCGCGTTGTCGAGATAGATGATGTCGCCAAGAATCGGGAAGTCTTTTCGTACTGCCTGTACATCCAGCCCGCTTCCTGCCTGTTTCTCCATTGCCGGTTTCATTGTTTTTCCCTTCCTTTTATCAACCATTGCCCCGGCCGGGCGTGCCGGCCCGGTCTTCAGCGTATAGTCATCGTTGATCTCCACCCCTTTCTGCCGGCAGATCTCCCGCATCTTGGGCGGGAGGGCACGCCACCTCCAGAGCCCCCAGGACGAGAACGCATCCGGGTACCCTTTCTTTGCAGCCCATGATTCGAGAAACGCCGTCCACCGCTCCGCAGACTCCGGCTGGATAGTCTTGAGTTCCTCGTACTCGCTCTCAAGCATGGCGGGGCAGAGGTAGCAGCCGATCCGTTCGAGCCCCTTGTCATAGAGCGGGTTGACCGGTAGATCCTGCCACCACAGGTAGAGGAACACTTCGAGCGCCCGCCAGTTCCTTATCGGTGAGATATTGAGCTGCAGGGGGTTTGCCGGGTTCTGGCTGGTCTCGTCGAGCCCGGCGCGGTTCCATGACTCGTACCAGCGGTTGCCCTGCACCGTGACGCAGGGGCCGACATCCGCGAGGTAGAGCTTGAGCGGGTGGAGTTTTAACAGCTTGCAGCACCAGCGACTGTCCTTCCC
>PMKW01000161.1:4387-4563 GCA_003157895.1 Methanoregula sp.
CCCCCGGAGAAAGAGACGTTTGCCGTCGGGCGGTCATGGAGGTGCTGTTTGATTAACCGGATAGCATTCCGTTCAAGGTTTTTTAAGTGGTACTTGTTCTTTTCAACCGCAAGATCCCAGCCTGGGTCCGGCAACGTGCGGGGAACGACCGGGATCAGCTCTCTGACCTTCACCGA
>PMKW01000035.1:0-7317 GCA_003157895.1 Methanoregula sp.
AGCCGCCTCCACGAGTTCATCCCCGGGGAGATCCTGGTCTCGGATACAACGAACCCTGACTGGGAACCGGTCATGAAGACCGCCGCAGCGATCGTTACCAACCGGGGCGGGCGGACCTGCCATGCAGCAATTGTCAGCAGGGAGCTCGGTGTCCCGGCAGTGGTCGGGACCAATGATGCGACAGAAAAGATCAGGACCGGGCAGGAGGTCACCGTCAACTGCTCGGAGGGGGATGAGGGGGTTGTGTACGAAGGTATCCTGCCGTTCCACGTAGAAAAAGTTTCCCTGGCAGGGCTCAGGCGCCCTAAAACAAAGATTATGATGAACCTCGGGGAGCCGGACCAGGCTTTCGCCTTCTCGATGATCCCCAATAACGGCATCGGTCTGGCAAGAATGGAGTTTGTCATCAGTAATTACATCAAAATCCACCCGATGGCGCTTGTCCACCCGGAAAAAGTCACCGATGAGAACGTGAAGGCACAGATCGGGGAACTCACGTATGGGGCCGGGAATTCAGAGGAATATTTTATCGGGAAACTATCCCAGGGCATCGGGACGATCGCGGCTGCCTTTTACCCAAAGCCGGTTGTTGTCCGGATGAGCGATTTCAAAACCAACGAATACGCAAACCTGCTCGGCGGGAGTTATTTCGAGCCCCGGGAGGACAACCCGATGCTCGGTTTCCGCGGTGCGTCGCGGTACTATGACGAGAAATACCGGGAGGGTTTTGCGCTCGAATGCCGGGCAATGAGGCGGGTACGGGAGGAGATGGGGCTCACGAACCTGATCATCATGATCCCTTTCTGCCGGCGGGTCGGGGAGGCTGAAAAAGTACTGGCCGAGATGGCAAAGAACGGGCTTGTGCGGGGGGAGAACGGCCTTGAGATCTATGTTATGTGTGAGATCCCGAACAACATCCTCCTCGTCGATGAATTCAGCCGTTTGTTTGACGGTTTCTCGATCGGGTCGAACGACCTGACCCAGCTGACCCTTGGGGTAGATCGTGACTCCGGGCTGGTTGCCCATGATTTCGATGAGCGGGACCCCGGCGTGATGAAATTCATATCCATGGCGATACAGGGTGCACACCGGAACGGGCGCCACAGCGGGCTCTGCGGACAGGCGCCGAGCGATTACCCGGAGTTTGCCGAGTTCCTGGTAAGGGAGGGTATCGATTCAATATCGCTTAACCCGGACTCCATAATGAAGATCACCAAAAAAGTAGTTGAAATGGAAGAACATCTGGAAAAAGAAAGGACAAAATGAATGTCTCGCAGGTCTGTGAGCGTCTGATTATCATTGATGATGCGAATGACCTGGCGAGACGTTTTCTCACGTGTCCCGGTGAACGCCCGGTGCAATCCGGGGTTTTCTCCCGATCCGAAAATGCGGATTTGTAAACCCGGACACGGGCCAATAACGTCACCGGATCATGATACCTTATGAGAATTTAGAATGATTCCTGCAAATCATTACCTCGTGAAAATTCAATTTTTTTTTGATTTTCTTCCCCGGAGTCCTGAAAACTTATCAGGATTCCCCTGTGAATATTTTTTTCAAAGATTTTTTGGAGTGATAGCAAACATTTTTTTGGTATACCTATTAACATTATCAATATGAGTATGGAAACCGGGCTTGAACTTTCGCCAAAGAAAGTTGAATACATCAAATTCATCAAAGGAAAAACCGGTCCCGTAAAGACAAATGACATCGCTGCCGGGTTTGGTGTAGACCCGTCGACTATTACAAAAACGATGAGTGAACTTGCCGATGAAGGACTTCTCGATTACATACCATACCACGGGGTATCTCTTTCGGCAAAAGGAATAATTACGGCAGAATTCATGATAAAAAGACACAGAATCCTCGCTTTGGCGCTTACACATTTTGGTCTTTCGCATGAACAGGCATGTCTTGAGGTCTCAAGGTTTGAGAGTTTCGTATCAAAGGATGCAATAAATAAGATGTGCAGGGCAATGGGGCATCAAAACAAGGGTATCTGCGGGGATATTACGCATAATGACGGTTGCCTCAAGGTATGAGTCCGGAAAACGGAGCGATTGTCCGGGAACGAATATCATACCTGTCATCCAGGATGGTCTTCTGATGATATCCTGAAAGGTACTTCAGAATACTTTTAAGACCGGATTTGTTGTTAAAGCATAACGTTTGGGGACTCTCCAAAATTCTCACAACCATTATATACATAAATCGCCAAGCAGAATTGCAGAAAAGACATAAAATGTCAGGCAAAGGATTGTAATCCGGATGAGACAAATATCGTATAAGATGATTCTGCCGATAGCGGCTCCAGTAATCATTATCGTTATCATTGCAGCTACCGGCTGCCTGACCAACTCAGGGGAATCTCATCAACCGGGTACGACATCCATAAATACTACCACGGTTGGCTCACCCGGCACCGGCGCATCCGGCTCACTACCGGCAGCCGGTACCGGTTCAGGTGGCGGATTACCGGTAGTCACATCGTTCCGGCCATTCACGCTCCTCGTAGCACCCGTGGGAAGAGATCATATAACCATTACCCAGATACTGCCTCCGGGGGCCGATCCTCATGACTACGAGCCGACACCGAACGATGCAATGGCTCTTAAAAACGCAAAAGTATTTTTCTATGATGGGCCGTTTCTCGAACCTTGGGCAGCAGATCTTGCCGCCTCAACAAACCCTGATATACAACTCGTGACCTTTGCCGACGCCATCCCGGGACCTGCCTATGATCAAATGAAAATCCAATACGCGGACTTCCCGAATCTGACCCAGGACCCGCATCTCTGGTTATCACCGCGACTTGCAGAGTACTATGTTCCCTATGCAGCCCAACAATTATCAAAAGCAGACCCGGAAAATGCATCCGATTACCAGAATAATGCTGCAGCATTTGAAATACGGTTGAAAAAACTCGATTCCGACTATAAGGAAGGGTTTTCAAACTGCACCACCAGGACATTCCTGAGTTCTCATGCCTTCCTTGACTATACTGCGGCGGCGTATAACCTGACACCGGTTTCCATTGCAGGGATGAGCCCCGATGCTGAGCCGTCCCTCCGGCAGATGGCTGCTATCGTTGGGGAGGCAAAAGCAGACAATGCCAGGGGAGTCCTCGCGGAACCGGATGAAGCCGAAGACCTCAGCAAATCCATATCAGCCGAACTCAATCTTCCCGTGTACCCGTTCACGACAATGGAAGTACTCCCCCCGGGCCCCCTGACAAAGGAGGATACCGATTACGTGGCGATTATGGAGAACAATCTGCTGGAAATGAAGAAAGCGATGGCATGCCAGTGACACATCCGGAAGGTGAACAGGTCTGTCTCACACTGAACAATGTCTGGTTTGCTTACGGGGCAAGTACTGTTCTCGAAGATGTTTCCCTCTCGATCCGCCAGGAGGAGCTTGTGGGAATTGCCGGGCCGAACGGTTCGGGAAAATCCACCCTCATGAAGATCATGGTCGGCCTCCTGAAGCCCGATAAAGGCACCATCTCATTCACCTGTCATATCGATGAATGCGAGGGGATAACCCCCTGCAGGCCTTGCATAGGCTATGTACCCCAGAACCCGCTCATCAGGCAGGAACAATTTCCGGTTACTGCCCGCGAAGTCGTTGAAATGGGAACCTTTGGCCAGATAGGGCTGTTCAGGCGCATGAACGCCGATAGCAGGAGGGCCGTTGACAATGCAATCACCGAAGCAGGTCTTGACAATGTGCAGCATGAGTTGTTTTCAGATCTCTCCGGTGGCCAGCAGCAGAGGACCCTGATTGCCCGTGCACTTGTCGGCAGGCCACACATTATTGCTCTCGATGAACCGACAAACGGTGTGGATGCACAGAGCAAACAGGAATTCTATAAACTGATCACCCATCTGAATAAAGTGCACCGGATTACCGTACTGATGATCCTTCATGACCTGCCTGACCTGGCAGCGCATGTAGAACGTGTCATCTTCCTGCAAAGGAAGGTGATCTACGATGGTCCATCCTCAAACCTGAATGCAGAAGGCTTATGGAACCTGATGATAGAGGCAGGAAGAAGCACATGAGAATAGATTATGGTACTTGAGTTTTTATCCTACCAATTTGGAGTCCGTGCCCTGACAGGCGGGCTGATCGTTGCCGTCACCTGTTCGAGCCTTGGAGTGTTTCTCGTCCTCCGCAGGCTGTCTCTTGTTGCAGACGGGTTGAGTCATGTAGCCTTCGGGGGTATTGCTTTTGGTTTATTCACGGGAATTTATCCGTTATATACTGCCGTTGTCGGGGTGATTCTTGGGGCACTGGGTATACATGCCCTTGGAAAATTACGGGTGGCTTCAGATGCGGCAATAGCGATCATGTTTGCCGCAGGACTCGCAATTGGTATAATTCTGATAAGTATCACGCAAAATGTTGCTGTTGATGTCCTATCCTTTCTATTCGGGACAATCCTTGGTATAAACCAGACCGACATCTACCTGGCTGCAGGTCTGGGAGTGATAGTCGTCGGTATTTTATTGTTGTTCTGGAAGGAATGGGTTGGAATTACGATTGATGCGGAGTTCGCACGGGTTTCAGGGCTGCCGGTGCCGGCACTGGAACTTGTGTTCACGATTCTGACGGGCCTGACCGTAGTGGTTGCAATGCGTCTTGTCGGCGTGCTCCTGGTGTCAAGCCTGATCGTAATTCCGGCATCCGCGATGATACAACTGAAGATGCCGTTCAGGCGGACCGTGCTCTCTGCATGCGGAGTAGCAGTCTTCTCGGTTGTTGCTGGACTGCAGTTGTCGTTCATGTACAACCTCGCCCCGGGGGGGTCAATTGTCCTTGTTACCATCTGTTTCTTCAGCCTTGCCGCTGTTGTTGCACGGGTGTTTCCGAAGATCCCGAAAAAACCGGCGAGCGGCAGCTGGCAGCACCAGTGTGACCGATAGCCAGAGATATCCTGCACGGTACTCTGTCGCGTCTGCCGGGGAGTACCGGGAGAGGGTCTTGCCAAGGGTCCTCCGACGGAGAAAAGGGGATGAGGAAATATATCTCACCCGGAGTGTTGTGACATGACGGTACCGACGGTGAGGGATCATATCCTGAAAAATGATAAACACTTATTTCACAATAACATTCAGAGAGAATACTGACTCGGAGCCGGTAACCCGTTCCGGGCGTTGAAGGATTGCTTTAATTTTCTGGGCTCCCGACTCTTTTACGAAAATTTTCCATTCATGAATGCCTTTGATTCCTGGCATCCTTGTCGGAAGACCCGTTTCATCATACCAGCTTACACCTTCATCAACAACCAGGAGTCCATTGCTGGCAGTCAGCTGCCATTGATATCCGGTTCTGCTGTTCTCATTCAGCTGGAGAGTAAATGCTCCTTCCGCATTTGTGCAGAGTGTTGAATTATTATATGTTTCATTAATGGTCACATTTCCCTCAAGAGCCACCGTTTTCTGACATTCTGTTGGTGCAGGCATATCCTTAAACTTCTCGTCGCCAAATCCGACGCAGCCTGCAGTTATTAAGATCATGAGAAGAATCGTGGATATCATCATCATACCTGATTTTTGTTGGATACGTCCTGCCATCGATACACTCCGTGTCATAGATTAGTTTCTTTAAAAAAAATGATTAATTGTTTGTCCACAATGATACAGGAGTCATCCCGCTCCATGCAACATTGAGATTTGTTAATCCCATACCGGTATTATATCATAAATCGTCAAATGATGTCATTTTACCCCTCCTCCAAAAAAAGGGACAAACAAAAACGCGAATAAGACACAAAAATCCTGACGGCAGGGGTAATCGGAGGTTAAAATGGCTCCCGCTGAATGACTCTCAGGAAAGCCCATGAGGTACGGGGAATCTTTCGGGCGCAGGGGTGCCCCCACCTCTCCTATCCCTGCCAACGGTAACATGAGCCGGCGCAAGCCCGCAGGGAATCCTTGGGCGGGGGTTGGTACGGATATCCTTTTTGTCACTACAAAAAAAACCGCAGTCATCGCCACCTATATTTCCCCGGTTGATAAACTGGTAAATATGAAACGAAACCATATCGGCATAGGAATTCTGGTCTCCATTCTCATCGCCGCTCTCCTGATATCAGGCTGCACTAACCCGGCGCAAAATCCCGCCGTGAAAACTTCACCAACAAGTTCCCCGCAGGAAACAAGTGTAATAACTCCGGTTCCCGGAACATCAGGTTCCGGGAATGCAGTGGAGGCGCAGTCCGTTGAAGCGGCAAACAACCGGTTTGCGTCAGACCTGTACATGACTCTTGCAAAAAACCCTGACAACGCCGGGCATAACCTGTTTTACTCCCCGTTCTCCATCTCATCCGCACTTGCCATAACCGGCGAAGGGGCGAAGGGAAAAACCCGGGACGAGATCTTCACGGTATTCCACTTCCCCGGCAATGATACCGTCCGCGAGGAGGGATTTGCCAGGATCAATGAGGGGATTAATACCGCGGATACAGGGTATACCCTCAGTACAGCCAATGCACTCTGGGCAGAAAAGAGCTATCCCTTCCTCCCGGCATTTACCAGCATTGCCCGGAAGTATTATTCCGCTGAAGTAACGAACCTCGATTTCAAAAATACCCCGGAGGAATCCCGCGCAACGATCAACCAGTGGGTTGAACAGAAGACCGAGGATAAGATCCGCGATCTTTTGCCTTCCGGAAGTATCGATCCTCTGACACGGCTGGTCATCACCAATGCAGTCTACTTCAAGGGGACGTGGGCCGAGCCATTCGATCCCACCCTGACGAAAGAGGCGGATTTCCGGATCGGAACCGGCCCATCCGTAAAAGTCCAGATGATGGAGAACACTGGTTCCGGCGCGAGATACCCATACGCTGAAACGGACACTGTCCAGTATATCGAGCTGCCCTATATCTATAATTCCACCAAAGCCCTGTCGATGATCGTTATCCTCCCGAAAGGCGATGACCTGAAACCCGCTGAGGCCGTCTTAAATGACAACAACCTGTCAGCCCTCCAGGGCTCCGCGGTTTCCCAGCGCGTGAATCTCTATCTCCCGAAATTCCGGATGGACACTGAATATAGTCTGCCCGAGACCCTGAGTGCAATGGGGATGCCCACAGCATTTACCGGGGGGGCCGCGGATTTTTCCGGTATGGACGGGACAAAGAACCTTTACATCAGCGATGTCATCCACAAAGCGTTTATCGATGTGAACGAGGAAGGGACCGAGGCGGCGGCGGCGACTGCGGTTGTCATGGATCTGGCTATGGCTGCCCCGGGAGGAAATCCGCCGGTACCGGAGTTCCGGGCTGATCATCCGTTTGTTTTCCTGATC
>PMKW01000035.1:7325-7516 GCA_003157895.1 Methanoregula sp.
TGTCCCGGAAATTCCGGTTGGATGCAGTTTTTGCAACACCGGGTCTGATGTATATACTCACTCGGACCATTAAGGCTGGCTCTGATGGGAGAATAAATACCGTATCAGGGAAGGAATTTCACCATAATGACTGACAACCACAAGACAAATGACAGCAAAACCGTCGATGACGGTCACAAGGCTGCACATAC
>PMKW01000037.1 GCA_003157895.1 Methanoregula sp.
GACTGGGGCCGGGACTGCTGGTGCGATCCCGGTTGTGATAACTCCTGTGGGAAACGATTTGACTGGCAGTTGGGGGATCTTCCCCGGGGGTACGATCATAAATATATCTATTCCCATGTTGGTTACAATCTCAAGATTACCGATATGCAGGCGGCAATCGGAGTTGAGCAACTCAGGAAATTACCAGGATTTATTGAGAAACGAAAAGAGAATTTTAAAATTCTCTATTGCGATCTTAAAAAATACGAAAATTATTTGGTTCTTCCTCATGCAACACCGCACTCGGATCCCAGCTGGTTCGGGTTTCCTATACTTGTCCGGGAAAGTGCACCGTTTAATCGTGAAGATATTGTCAGATATCTGGAAGATCACAAGATTGCTACACGGATGCTCTTCGGGGGAAATTTGATCAAACAGCCGGCATATTCGGAAATGAAATACCGGTCTCCGTATACTCTTGAGAATACCGATTCAGTGATGGATAATCTGTTTTGGATAGGTGTGTATCCGGGACTGACGGAAGAGATGATCCGGTTTATGCTGGCAACGTTCGGGGAATTCATATCAATTCATAATTCATGAGCCTGCCTGCAAATGTAGGTAAATTTCAGAATTTTCAGTAAAACCAACCCGCACCTGCTGCATCCCCCAACCCAACTCCCAATCACCTTATTTAATAAAACGATCATCACTACTCTGAGAACTATGGATTTAATCGGATGGATTATCCTGGGCATTGTCACCCTTGTTATCGTAGTGCTGGTCCTATGGGTGATCAGTATCTACAACCGCTTTGTCAGCCTGAGAAATTCTTCGGAAGCAACGCTCGGCCAGATCCGGGTTGCCATGAAAAAGCGGCTCGACATGATCGACCAGCTTCTCGGCTCGGTCAAGAGCTATGCCAACTTTGAGAAGGAGACCCTTGAGAAAGTCACTGCCATGCGGGCGAGCGTTGCAACGGCTTCACCCGGAGACCTGAATAAGGTTGAGGCAGAATCCCGCTCCATCTTCGGNNGTTGCCAAACTGATGGGCCTCATCAAGCTCGAGTACCTCCAGTTCGAGGAAGCGATCAAGACCCCGCCGAAGATCGAGTTCTAACGGGTAATTTTTGTGAGCGAGACACGACAGCTGGGATGGGTGGTGGGAGCCGGGCTGGCCATCGGCCTCCTTGCTCTTCTCATTATAACCGTTGTAACCCCGCTTTTTAACGGAGACCTTACCGTCAGTTCCTACGACGCGGTCCTGCATAAAGACGGGTCCATCTCAGAACAATATACTTATGACGTCCGGAGCAGTGGGGAGTACCGGATGCTCTACCGTTCTTGGGAAGCCCCGGTCACCCTTACTACCAGCACGGAACCGTATGTGCGGCTGGTTTCCATGACGCCAGCACCTGGTACCATCGGGTATATGAAGGATAATTCCGGCGACGTTACAGTCTATGGTACTTCCGCCACCGGGACATCCCGCAGCACGATTGAGGACCTCGCGGAGAATAATGAAGTCGGGATCTTCAACCCTGATTACTATGATTCAGGGTTGTACACTTCGCAATATTCCTACGTCATCAATCCCCCGCTTGAATACGATGCAACTACTACCCATGTCAACCTGAAACTGGCTGGCGAGACGCACATCCCGTACCAGCAGGTACAGGTCACGATCCCGGCCAGCGGTATCGACCAGGTGTACGTATACCCGCCGTTCATGAAGACCGAGAAAGTGGGGGACAGTTACGTCATCACCGGCAGTCTTGCCGCGGATGAGATCCTCGCGGTTGAGATGGTTGGACCATCCGAGGGGTTCAGCCAGTTCCCGGGCTTCCGGTCTGCTATCGATGATGTCAGAGGCAAGACCGCCTCGGCGGCTTTCTGGTACGACCTTCCCTACTATGCCGCATACCTGCTGAACATCCTCGGGAAAATTGCGGTAATTCTCGTTCCTCTGCTCCTCATCGTCATTTACAACAGGTATGGGCGGGAGAAGGAGTTTACCGTTCCCGCATATCTGAGCACTCTTCCCGGCACGAACCTCAAACCCTGGCAGGTCAACCTGCTCTTCAAAGGGGATGCCATGGATTTCGATGAGGATGGCTATTATGCAACCCTGCTGGATCTTCACCGGCGCAAGAATATCTCCATAACGGAAAAAGGAGAGGGAAAGGGAGTAATTGTAAAAATCGTTTCTAATAAAGATCTGGACCCGTATGAGCAGCGGGTGCTGATGTTCCTCCAGCTGGTCTCCGAGGATGGTGTGCTCGATACCGACGCCATCGGGGCACTGGCGAAAAAGGCCCAGGTGAACGCGACAGCGGAAGAAAAAGCACTGAGATACCAGCGTTCACTCACCGATGTGACGAGCCGGGTGGATCCAAGCCTCGCCACGCAATATATTGTCGATGGCAGGGAACATATCACTCCGCTCGGGATTGTCAGTATCGTACTGTTTGGGATCAGCCTTATCCTGTTGTTTGTCGTACCTATGCAATCCTATATCCTCTTTCCTGCCGTGGTGCTCTGGATCGTTGTCATCGTACAGGCTATCATTGCCTTTGCTGCCCCCACCACCCTGTTCGGTCACTGGAAAGATGACCGGTACAAGGAGAAACTGGAGTGGGATGCGTTTACCCATTTCCTCTCGGACATGGCGATGATCCAGAAATATGCCCCCGCGGATCTCTCGATGTGGGGCGACTGGCTGGTCTACGGCACCGCACTTGGCGTCGGGGAAAAAGTGGAAAAAGCCATGAAAGCGCTCAATATTCGTGTTGCGGACACCGGCATT
>PMKW01000190.1:0-158 GCA_003157895.1 Methanoregula sp.
ATGGGCCTCAAGGGCTTTGACTGGAAGACTTCCAAGGATGTCTGGGATGACATGCGTGCAGTGACCCCGGGCCAGTTCGGTGTAACGTACGAGAAGATCGAGAAGCCCGAGGCCATCCACTGGCCCTGCCCGACCATCGAGCACCCGGGAACGCCCAT
>PMKW01000190.1:164-7780 GCA_003157895.1 Methanoregula sp.
AGGACCCAGACGGCCCGGTCCGCGACCCTGCACTACGAGGTACCTGAAAACTATGTCCAGCTCAATACCCTGGATGCAAAGGAACTCGGTATCAGGCAGCACGAGAAGATCAAGGTGACGAGCCGCCGTGGTGAATCCATCGCCGTTGCACGGGTGACCGATGATGTGGCCCCGAAGGTACTCTACATGCCCATGCATTTCGTCCATGGTGCCAACGACCTCACCAACACCGCGCTCGACCCGCTCTCCAAGATGCCGGAGCTCAAGCACTGTGCTGTCAAGGTTGAGAAGATCACGGGGGCCTGAACATGACAAAGAAAGGCGATATGCTCTATGCATGGACCAACGATGCAGAGATCCAGAAGAAGGCCGAGCTTGGCGGTGCAGTCACCTCCCTGTGGAAATACGCCCTCGAGTCCAAGATGGTGGACGCGGTGCTCGCGATCGCGAAAGGTGTGGATCTGTACGATGCCGTTCCGGTCATCGTCACCGACCCCAAGGATCTGGTCAAGACTGCCGGTTCGCTCCACTGCGGTACGTTGCTCATCCCCAAGCTCATCAAGAAATACCTTGACGGGGCAAAGGACAAGAAGATCGGTGTCACCGTCAAGGGCTGCGATGCGATGGCGTTCTACGAACTGGCCAAGCGCAAACAGATCAACCTCGACAACATCGTCATGATCGGGGTCAACTGCGGAGGATCGGTCAGCCCGGTCACTGCCCGCAAGATGATTGCCGACAAGTACGGCGTCGACCCTGAGAAGGTGCACAAGGAAGAGATCGACAAGGGCCAGTTCATCATCGAGTACGAGGGAGGCCACAAGGGTATCTCTGTCGATGAGCTCGAAGAGGCCGGTTACGGCCGCAGGTCTAACTGCCGCCGCTGCAAGATGAAAGTCCCCCGCCAGGCAGACCTTGCCTGCGGGAACTGGGGTGTTATCGGACCCCGTGCCGGAAAGGCAACCTTTGTCGAGGTCTGCTCCGAGAAGGGTGCAGCACTCGTTGACGGTGCAGTCAAGAAGGGGGTCCTCGCAACCGAGGCAGCCAACCCCAAGGGCCTTGAGATCCGCGGAAAAGTCGAAGGTGCGATGTTCAAGCTCGGCGACAAGTGGCGCAAACATGACTTCGAATCACTTGGCGAGGGTAAGGACCGCTTGAAGAAGATCATGAGCGAGACCTCCCGTTGCATCAAGTGCTACCAGTGCATCGACCAGTGCCCGATCTGCTACTGCGTTGACTGTACCACTAAGAACCCGGTATATGTCGCGCCCGGCGAACTTCCGGTCTCCTTCATGTTCCACCTGATCCGGTACGCCCACATCGCGGACTCCTGCGTGAACTGCGGCCAGTGCGAGGAAGTCTGCCCTGCAGAGATCCCGAACGCGATGTTCATGCATGCCCAGCAGCAGGAACTCGAGAAGATGTTCGGTCATGTCCCGGGCGTCAACATGGAACTCCCGCTCATGGCGTATGTCGAGGAGAAGGAGGAGCGCGGGCGGCTCCACAACACCGGCAGCGACATGATCTATGAGAACGTATTCAAGCCGTTCAAGAAGGAATAATAACCTTTTTTTTCAAAAAAAGCAACACCTTGGACATCAAGTAAAGTGTGCCACGCCGAACGGGAAAAGGATGATACAGTAATTCTTCAGAAAAATCCGACGGGGAAACCATACCCCGAATAATTGAATCGCATGGTGAAAATCAAATAAACTATTGTTATCTCTGGTATCATTGGATCAATATCCCGGATGGAATACTATGGTAAATCTGAAAAGCCCTCCTGAAAAAGCGATTTTCCTGCTGAATGAAAAAGTCGATGAAATAAAAACGATCATTGAAAGGCAATAGGGTCTTGAATATTATGACTTTGTTGGTTTGTGTTCAAAGACATGGTCGGGGGTTGATGAAATATATGGAGCTGATGACATACATCCCGAAGAGATCCGGATTATCGGGCTTCCAACGTGCTCCTGCAATTCACCAGCAGAGGTACAAATGATGCTTTTAGAGGTCTATCATTCCTGTCTGCTGGATTATATCGATGAAATCCGGATATCTATGAAGACGCCGGAATAAGAAAATATAGTTCTTCCATAGCATATGGTCTCTCCCGAGATCGCAGTCTCCTCCGCGAACGACTGCTTGTTTATTAACGATTATAAATCCATTTGACCATGTCAGAAATGAACTGAAGGGGTCTGCAGCTATATTCAGAAGTACCCGGCCGGCAGGCTTCCCGGAGAACACGGGGTCAGGGTGTTCTCTCCGTTCAGCCCCCGGATGGTACCGGTAAGGCTGACATCATAGCCCCCGGTCTTGGCAAGGACTGCGCAATACCCAGGGGACTGGATGAGGGATACCAGCGTGCGGATACGGGAATCTTCCAGCATTTCCCGCCGGATAGCGAGTTCGTAGTCCTCGTGAGCTACCGGAACGAATCTGAGCCCGCTCGCTCTGGCAACGCTGGATGTGCACATCCCGGCATCAGCAAATCCGTTCCGGATCGCGAATGCTACTGCCGGCGGGCCGTGCACTTCCTGGAGGTACCCATTCACCTGCGACGGGTCTATACCCTCTGCGGCAAGCAGGGCATCAAGAATATCCCGTGCCGGCGATCCTTTCCGCGTGTTGATGAACCGGACCCGGGTGAGATCGCCGGGTCCCATCCCGTCCCGCGAAGCAATGCCCTGCTCGATGGTGGCGATATGGACAAAGACAACATCTCCTGGCGGTACGTTCCTGATAAGAGGCTGGTACGAAGATACCAGGGACTGGGCCGGCAGGCTGAGCGGGGCCGCATGGCAGGTGTTATCCCGGAGGGCAAGCAGTCCCCCGGCATTGCCGGGATTAGTTGCATGGATATACAATCCCTTGTCATGGGCGAGGCCGGCGAGCTCCTCGAGGGCAGGGTCCACCGAACCGGTGAAGATGAGCGTGCGTTCAATACTCCCCGGGTCCGTGGTGAGGAAAGCCTCGAGCTCGGTACCGGCCTCGTATCCTTCGACCGGGGCAGGTATGTGGGTGTAGCCGTTTGCCTTGACCATCGCCATCTGGACACCCGCCCCTTTTCCATGCGGTATCCCGTACAGGGTTGATCTGATACGGCCGACAAAGATTGGTACGAACTCGTCAAACCCGGGGTCCGAGACCAGCGCCTGTCCCAGCCGGACTTTTACCGGGAAACGGGGGGCAGGGGGAAAACCCCACGATTCCAGCAGAGGGACTGCAAATTCCCTGAGGGCAGTCTGGGCGGCGAGCGGGTAACCCGGCAGCCCGAGGACGGGGGTCCCTTCGACTTTTCCGAGCATCACCGGCTTACCGGGTCGTACTGCCACGCCGTGGAAGATCAGTTCGCCGATCGACCTGATGACACCTTCGGTGAAGTCCCGGGTACCGGCCGAAGAGCCTGCGGAGATGATCACCAGATCGTTCTCCTTCACCGCCAGGCGGAGCGCTTCGCGGATAAGGTCGGGGTCGTCCTGCACGATGGGAAGCCGGGTGCAGTGTGCCCCCATCTGGGAGAGGAAGACCTGGGCCATGATCGTGTTGCTCTCCACGACCTGCCCCGGCCCGGGACGGATACCGAGGGGGACGAGTTCGCTCCCGGTGGGGATTATCCCGACCCTGACCGCAAGTACTTCGATATCCGCGATCCCGTAGGTGGCAAGCGCCCCGATATCGAACGCCCTGATGATATGGCGGCGGGGGAGCACCAGCTTGTTCTCCTTCACATCCTCCCCTGCCGGGCGGACATGCTGCCAGGTTGTCGCAGCTTTTCTGATCTGGAACTTCCCGCCGGCTTCCCAGGTGTCCTCGATCATAATGACTGCGTCGAATTCCGGCGGTACAATATTGCCGGTATTGACCCGGGCGAAATGGTCGAGGGTTACCGGGACCCGGTCGCCTGCCCCGATGGTGTCCCGGCTCCTGACCGCAATACCGTCCATGGCAGAGATATTCACCTCCGGTACGGAATATTTCGCAAAGACCGGTTCTGCCACTACCCGCCCGACAGATTGCATAAGGGGGACCCTTTCGGTCCTCCGGGGAGTGGTAAAGGACGTGGTGAGCAGGGTGAGGGCTTCGTCAAGGGAGCGGAGTTCAAGATAGCGTTTTACCATGCCCGAACCCTCCAGCCGGTAAATTCCGGCATCCCATACCACCCGTTCATCACAGTTCCCGTTTAACAAAGCACCCTTAACATGATGCAGATATTAACGTAGAGTAATTTATCCTGTTATTCCTCAATAAACAATTCGTTTTGTGAGGAGGGAAGAATAAAAAATAAAAAACAGGCCGGTGGTTCAGGCAAGCGTGACGCTCTTCTCCACTTTTCCCACAGCCGCAATATAGACCGGCCACTGGGTCTCCGGGTCCAGGCCTGCAAGTGTGGTCATTAATTCGTCATGAAACATATCCGTGGGAAAGACATCGTACCCGAGGTTTGCTGCTGCCATGATGAGGTTCTGGCAGGTATGCCCGGCCTCGATAAGAACGCTCCGGTAGCCCCGGTTTCCCAGTGCCCATGTCGAGCGGTACGGGACTGCTACCCAGAGGAAGGTGACGGCAGCCCGGGTCATGATTTTAAAGCTCATACTTGCCGTGCTCATCTCCAGTATCAGGCCGGAATCGATCTTTTCAGCCACGATACTGTGGGATCTCGGGAGGAACCGGTACAGGCCGGTCTCGAGCCCTTCGACATCGTTTGCCACAAAGTAGGTCTCCAGCGGGTAGCGGGAACCGCTTGACGGTACGTTTTTGAGCTGGATAGTCTCTACCACGATCTTTCTGAACCCCTGCGTGCACCAGAGCATGTATGAGAGTTCTTTTAAGGTGATGGACGAGCGGGAGAAGAACCCGACGGGCTCCCAGTTCTCGATGGCTTTCCTGACCGGGAAGTCTACAACCTTGAACTTCTTCGGGCTGGGGAGCTTGATGATGGTCTGGCCTTCCCGGACTGGAAGTTCGTGCGGGGGTTCCGGGACACGGAGGACAAGGTCCACCGTGGAATAATCCGGGTACTGCGTGCCTTTGATGAATTCCTTGCCAATATTTCTCATAATACGATCCTCATAAATCCAGTTTTAAGGTTGAACGAAAAAAAGGGTGCCGGTTGTTCCAGCCTTATGTGTGTGATGGACAAAAGGTTCATGCCGCCGCTTTCAGGTACAGGTTCGCATACACGACCTGACCCTTGCTCTTCGGGTGGCGCTCGCCAAGGTCGCCGATGTAGTGGTCGAATTTGGCCTTGACGCCATCGACCTCTTTCTCTACGGTCTCAACCTTCTGGTACCCGGGCATCATGAACTTGATCTTCCCGAGCACGTACATCTCGCCCTTGACCATCTGGCCACCGACACGCCCCTCGACATCACCCTTGATGATAACGGTGCCGCCCTCCGCGTGGGTGGAGACGTGGATGAAGGCGTCCTTCTCGATGATGATGGTACCGCCGAGCATGAAGGTGCCGATGTCGTTACCGGCACTTCCCTTGATCCTGATGGTGCCGCCTTTCATGCCTCTCCAGTCACCACGGTAGGCGCAGCCGACATGGTTCTTGGCATCGCCGTCCACGAGGATCTCGCCGCCTTCCATCTGGATCCCGCAGAAGGAGTCGATGTTCCCCTTGACGTGGATTTTACCGCCCCTCATCCAGCCGCCGACATACATGTCCGCGTTGCCGTTGACGGTGACGGTCCCGGACGTCATCTTGCTGCCGATATACTTAACGCGGGTGCAGTCACCGGCAATAACGATGTCGGTATCTGTGGCAGTCTCGCCACCATTGCCAGAGACCTCGAAAAAGTCCCCGAGCGTGACATGGATCTTGCCTTCGTGGGCCGGGAGTGCTGCAATCTGCGCGGCGGTTTTTCCTGCAAATACGTCAGGAGTGATGCTGTAGCCTTCGAGCATGAGCTCGGGGACTTTCTTTGGTTTTAATGTAACAGTTACCATGATCGCACCTCAGGCCTCCACATCGACATCGATAATGTATGGGTGCGGGGCAAGGTAATCGCGGACCGGGTAGTTAGTGATATCAACAGTGTAGTCTTTCGTGAAACTCTGGGTGATGTCGCGCTTGACCTGCAGGTTCTCGGGCATCTTGACGTTGACCCAGACGGTCTTCTTGTGACCGTTACTGACGACTTCGCCGTCCTTGACAACAACTTCACCGGACTTGATGAAGCAGGCAGCCCGCTGGAATGCCTTCTCGATCATGTCGGGGTTGCTTGGCATGTTCTTGAAGTTGAGATCGAAGACTGCTACATCTGCGCTCATGCCGGGGGCAAGGCCGCCGTAGATGCTGCCGAGGCCAAGGCACTTTGCCGGGCCGGAGCGGGTCATCTGGGCGATCTCGAAGAGCGTAAGTTCGCGGTCCAGCTGGTGGAGGTTGGTAGCTGCAATGACTTTGTCCTTGTGCTTGAAGGAGTTCAGAACATCTTCACGGGCCTTCTTGGACATCAGCCACTTCATGACGCGGGGGTACCGGGTGAACGGCCCTGCGTTCGGGTGGTCGGTGGTGATGAATATCCGGTTCATGTCCTTTGCATAGAGTGCGAGTTCAAGGCCGATTGCCCACTGGATGTCGCAGACCTTGATGTTCGGGTCGTAGACATACGGGACGACACCGGCAGCGGTTTCCATCTCGACATCCACATTGCACCACTTGAGGTGGTTGAGGCCCTGGAGGTGGTGCTCGAACGGGCCGTCGGCTGTCATCGTGGTGGTCTCGTCAAGCGTGACGTTACCGGTATCGACCGTGATCGCCTTGTTCTTGTTGACGTAGTCCATGACTTCCTTGGCCTTGGACTCGAAGTCGCCCCAGCCGGTTCCTCCGTACGAATGGAACTGGAGGTGGGTGGAGTGCATGACCTGTTCGCGGCCGAACTTGTTCTTCGGNNGCTTTTATGAGACCGGTGATGATCTCCCTGGGGGTGGTCTCGAAATACGGGACGGGGTCATCGAGGGTTAAGCAGTTGAGGCCCCAGCCCCATGCTGCGGTGCCGCCGGGGTTGACAACCTTGACGCCATAACCTTTCGTTGCCTTGATGAGCCAGGCAATGTAGGCTGCGGTGTTCTCGATCTCACCCTTCTTGAGGTAATCCATGACGAACCAGTTGTTGCCGAAGACCGGCAGTGCGGCCTCATCGATGATAGGAGTGTCGTGGATCTCCTCGTGCACGTGGGGGGAGTAGATCGGGGGCATCGCTGCTTCCATAACAAAGGCATACCCCATCCGGGCATAATCGTACCCGGTCTTGAAGGTGCTCGGGATCGAGAACCCGGACTCCATGCGGTAGCCGTTCTTCTGTGCCATTCCGCTCCTGAAGGCTCCTGATAAGAACTTGTCCTCGGGCCTGAACAATCGTCCGACATTGACCTTGGGGCCTGCGACATGGGCGTGGACATCCACAGCGCCTGCCATGACGACCTTGCCCTTTGCATCGATAACCTTTGCAGAGGAGCTGACCTTGTCGACAATCTTGCCGTCCTTGATGGCAACATCGCCTATGTCGCCGTCAATCTTGCGGATAGGGTCAACGACAAATCCACCCTTGACAATAATTTCTCCTGATGCCATCTTAGATCACCGCCGGGGACTGGGGGTATTT
>PMKW01000102.1:0-5035 GCA_003157895.1 Methanoregula sp.
TGATTTCTCCAGAGCAAAAAAAATTTTCAAAACACCTAATAATGTTGCCCTTTTTAAGGCAGGGAAAAATACAGAAGGGTGTAACTGATGATTTGAACATAACCGGAATTTATGCATTTTTGTCGGTCTTTCATGAGGATAGCAACAGATAGTTAAAAGAAGTGTTATGGGGANNGTTTCTGTCACAGGTTAACGGACGAATGCTTACGCTACCGGGCGAAAAGGTTGTGTTGAATGATAGTATTTGTTCCAGCGGAAGCCAATACGGCGAGCGGATGGGCATCAGCGTATTAAAAACACCTCCACAACCAAATCTGTATTATTAATACGAATACGATGAATATTGATCCTCATGGATCCGGCCGTGAGCATTCCGATTCTCCCAACGGTCTCTGTAATTCTGCCTGCCCTTGATGAAGAGTTGACAATCGCGAGTTGCATTGAGAAAATCCAGGCTGCCTTTAAGGATCATTCAATTCAGGGAGAGATCCTTGTCGCTGACGCTTCCACCGATCGTACGGCCGAGACTGCACAATTGCTGGGTGCAACAGTAATTCAGCCGGAAAAAAAAGGATACGGCAATGCGTATCTTGCCGCATTTGAACAGGCACGGGGAAAGTATATTGTCATAGGGGATGCCGACGATACCTATGATTTCCGGGAGATCCCCCTGCTGCTCGCCCCGCTTCAAAACGGCGCTGACCTTGTTATCGGCTCTCGGTTCAAGGGAACTATCCACCCGGGATCCATGTCCTCGCTCCACCGGTATATCGGTAACCCGCTTCTTACCCGGATGGTCAACTGGATCTTTCATACCCGGTTCTCTGATACCCATAGCGGGTTTCGGGCAATCACCAGAGATGCTCTGGACCGCCTCAACATAAAGTCCGGCGGCATGGAATTCGCGTCCGAGATGCTTATCATGGCCTCTAAAGAAAATCTGCGTATCGAGGAAGTGCCAATCAACTATTACCCAAGGAAGGCACCGTCCAAACTGCACAGTTTCGCCGACGGCTGGAGGCATATACGGTTTGCCCTCCTCATGAAACCGCTGCCGTTCATCGCAATACCAGGCATCCTTTTTGCAGTTGTCGGTTTTCTTCTGATGACCTTCTTTTATCTTGAGGGAGATGTCGAATTTTCCCATCTGCATACCTTCATCCTTGGGGCAATCATGATGATGGGGGGTCTGCAGGTAGTCCTCACCGCCCTCCTGATGAAGACCTATTCTGTTATCCACGGGTATGAGAACAAAATCGGGATCATCGAACTCTTCATGCGCTACCATAATCTGGAAAAATTCCTCCTGCTTGGGGCGATCCTGGCTTTTTTCGGGATTCTTATCGGGCTCAACATCATTATCCAGTGGATCGGCGAAAACTTCGGCATTCTCTCCCAGATCTCGACCGCAATCATCTCGCTCATCCTTATCACCATCGGGTTGCAGGTCTTCCTCTTCGCGGTCTTCCAGAGCATGATGCTGTTGAATGAGAACAACTCTTCCGGCTAGGGAGCACGATGAAGATAGCCTTAGTCTACGATGTCATCTACCCTTATGTAAAAGGTGGCGTGGAAAAACGCATATGGGAACTTGCCATCCGGCTTTCAGCCCGGGGGCATGATGTGCATATCGTTGGCATGAAATACTGGGAGGGACCGGATTCTGTTAAGAAGAACGGGGTAACCCTGCATGGTATCTGCCCCGCAAAACCCCTCTATGCAGATGGCAGGAGGACAATTGGCGAAGCGATCTATTTCAGTGCCCGTCTCCTCCCGTTCCTGATGCGGGAAGAGTTTGATATCATCGACTGTCAGCAGTTCCCCTATTTCCCGTGTTTTCCGGTAAAACTTGCCGCTGGTATGAAAAAAATGCCGTTTGTTATTACCTGGCATGAAGTATGGGGTGACTACTGGTATGAATATCTGGGGTGGAAAGGAGCTTTTGGAAAAATAACCGAGCGTCTGGTTTCAGGATTTACCCGGAATATTATAGCGGTATCCGGGACAACTGCAAAGAATCTCCGGCGCCTTGGAGTACATGAAAAAGTCCTTATTATCCAGAACGGGATTGATCTGAACCATCTGAAATCCGTTTCCCCGGATATGGTCTCTTCTGACCTCATCTTTGTGGGACGCCTGATCAAAGAGAAACATGTGGATGTGCTGGTGCGGGCGTTCGAAGTGCTCCTGCGAGAAGCTCCGGATCGTACCCTGCTGATACTTGGCGATGGGCCGGAGCGGGAAGTAATCCGGGCCCTCGTTTCTGATCTTGCAATTGAAGACAGGGTTCTTTTAAAACCCTTCCTGGACTCCCATGAGGGGGTCATCAGCCTGATGAAGTCGTCGCATGTCTGCGTTATCCCCTCTACGCGGGAGGGATTTGGCATTGCTGCACTGGAAGCGCTTGCCTGCGGCCTTCCGGTGGTCACGGTGGACCATCCGGATAATGCAATTTGTGAGTTGATTACGGAGAACACCGGGTTTTTATGTCATCTTTCTGCAGACGCTCTNNGAACTCAGCAGAAGCGTATGACTGGGATCTCATCGTGGACAGGGCAGAGGACTATTATCAGTCGCTGATTCTCTAATGCAGCTGCGTGCCGGTTTACTGATAACGAAACCGGGACAACCAAACTCCTGATTGATGAATTCGGATTCAAGGACTTTTTCTTCCCGGACTCGGTAGCGGATTTCACATAATCTTTGGAGTGGCGGAGAAGGAAAACAACCTGAAGTATCCGCACAGTCCTCACATTATCGCAGTGAAGAGGAGCGGTTTATCTGAAAGCAGGATTACGGGGATTCCTGCACGGTCTTACCGCTCGTCACTTCGTCTTCAGTTACATTGAAATACACGGTGGTGCCGACAAGGTGATACGGCCCGGTTGCATGCACCTCATACGGGTTTCCTGTCGTAGAATAAGGAACAATAAATTCACCGGCAATACTCTCCTGGCGATAGGTAAATGTCCGGCCGGTATTTGTCACGAGCGGGAGTTCAATGACACCCGTGCCGGTAATATGGGCGCCTTTGACATATTCGAATATTTTCACCATTTTTATCCCTGGCAGGGTGGTGGGATCGGATTCGGGAAACGGAGTTACCGAAGCATTATTTTCAGACTCGTGAATCAACCGGTACTGCCGGAGTGCCGGTACTTGTTGCAGGGGTTTGTNNAATATGAATCAATCGGTAATGCTGGAGTGCTGGTACTTGTTGCAGGGGTTTATCCGGCAGGCTGGAATAAAGGGCTGCGTAGGTTGTCGGAAGTAATTCTGCACCTTCCGGAATAACCGGTGTCGTGTTATCCAGCTGCGACACGTTTATGGTTTTTTCGCTCGTGATCACCCGGGAGTATCCCGTGGCCTCGGCAGATTCCTGTGATGTTGGCTGCCGGATTACATACCTCGTATACTCTGCAGTTGTCGGTTCTGTCATTGAACCGTCGAAGTTATGCAGTCTCACCACCATGGTCTGGAAATAACCATTGTCGTACAGATGAATTTTTTTCAGGTACGAACTGTCTTTTGTATACGGGACCAGGAACCATTTGATATACTGTGAGATATCGACCGATTCGCTCTCCCAGGGAACGAGATTGGTGAACCGGTCAACAGCCATTGTGGAGTCGGTGATGATATACTGTCCCCGGTATTTCTTCAGGATGCCCGTGGCTTCCGATTCATTCTCGGCAAGGAAGAAGGCAGCTGTCCCCTGGGAGCCCCCGAGATTGTCCTGGAAGGGATTGGTGATTGGCAGGCGGTGGGCAAAGAACGTGATCCAGTGCCCGGCATCCCACACCGCCATGATGCCGTAGGAATCCGCGGGAGGGGTATACAATTTCCTGTCATACTGTCCGAAATAGTCAATACCCGGATCTGGGGTATTTGCATTCAGCCATGTGAGGGATTCAATCCAGTCAACGGGGATTTCCTGATCTTTGGCACTCATCCCATACTGGTAGTCCTGCTGGAAAGAAATTGCGAGATGAACCACGGCCAGGAGGATTATGGCAATGAGGCAGATGCCTACCAGACATGTACTGGCTGTACGCATATTTACGGGTGGAGGATCAGGTTTTTTCTTTTTCCCTGTTTTTACCTTCACTGATGGTTTTTCCTGAGGTACACCCGCCGTACTTTTTTCCCTGTTCCCTGAAATAAGCGATAAAATATACTGACACACCCCGTTGTTTTCCCAGGAAAGGGGTACCGTGATGCAGATTGCTACCAGGAGAACGATATTGACGGTGAAATAATACAGAAACCTCTGGTGCTGGATGGTAAGAATGAGCATCAGTGCCGACCAGACCGCAAAGAAGATCAGTTCCGGCTCCTGTTTTTTCCAGAGGGAATACCCAACCACCAGGAATCCACCGGCTGCAAGGATGATCCCCACGTTGAGCGTGTCGAATGCATTACCCCATGACCAGGGGAGTGTTTCCTGTATGCTCACTGAGAAGAACGAGATACCAAAGAGCAGGTCCAGTACCTGCTGCAATGTCGATCGCAAGGCAGGGACAACCTGGCTGAGTACGAACGCCCCCGCTGCAAGCCCGGCAATACTGATAAAGAAACCCGCCCGCTTTTTCCGGAAAATTTCTGCAAGGATGCAGATGACAACGGTCTCAGCTATCAGCGCCAGATGGATGTACACAATACCCACGGAATACTGGAAGAAGGATATTGCGTCTGTCTTGAACCCGAACAGGACGAGCAGGACTGTTGCAGCACCGAACAGGACAAGGTTCAGGATGCAGAGATAATCAGACCTTTTACCGGAATAAAAATCCGCCAGCCCCTGCACGAGGGTATAGACTGCAATAACGAGGAGGGTGAGAATAAGTGTTGTGGAGGTGATGAGCCCCAGGAAATAGACGATACCGGCAAGTACTGAGAGGAGGCAGAAATACAAGAGCGTGCTCCGGTTTTTGATATCCACGGGGTTCTGTCGTGCATAAACAAGGGCATAGATATAAACGAGGAAAAAGAGCGTGCAGAAGAACGTCTCCGCAACATGGTGATCGATTATCCC
>PMKW01000102.1:5079-5334 GCA_003157895.1 Methanoregula sp.
TACATAACCGGGACCATGAGAACTGCCAGAAGGGGCGATACAAATCCAGCGGTTGAAACGATCGCATTCTGCGTGGTTGCGCCGGTCATCAGGCAGAGCACTGCTGCAAGAAACGGGTAGAGCGGCCCCCAGTCGATTATTTTTCCTGCGGGGTATGCCGTCATCGGGTCAAACCAGTTGTACTGGGGGAAATTGTGGACCATCACTTCGATCTGTCGCAGGTTGTACCACGTGTCCGTATCGTACACCGGGAAA
>PMKW01000003.1 GCA_003157895.1 Methanoregula sp.
AAAGAAGGTCTGCCTGGTCTTTGATTCTGTCAGTTCAATGCTGATTTACATCTCCTCCCAGAATATCACCAAATTCATCCACTTTGTCACCAACAAACTCCGGCTGCTGCATTCTGCCGGGTTTTTTCTTGTCGTGGAAAAAGGCCTGGACCCGGACGTGCTGGTTCAGCTGACAACATTTGTTGATGCGGTTGTTGACGTTGACAAAACCCCTTAAGGATCATGAGGACGGTACAACAAGCGCATGGTGAGCAGCACGACTCTCACTGGTTATGTATTGCTGCAGTTCTATGAGATTCACCCATTCGATCTCCCGAGTATTTCTTGGTGGTCGTTATTAAGGAAACACCAAAACTATTTTTATGTTGTCACAATAACGCAGAGATGAGTGAGCAGGGACCTGTGTCCGGTAACCCTCATAACGGGGGGATTCTCCAAAATATTCATATAGCATCGACCCGCACCCTAAAACGGACTAACCCCGGGGAGTATATGACTGGAACCTCAGGAGCACAATCTGAATGCATCGAAGCGGGGATAATGGAAAATGCACTGGTTATGATAGCAGTTCTGGATAAAAAAGGCACAATTTTTGCATGGAACCATACAGCAGAATCAATAACCGGCTATACGAAAGCAGAAGTAATCGGGAATACCAATGTCTGGAAATCCCTGTACCCGGACAAAGATTACCGCCATAATGTGACGGCAAAAATTGCAGAGATCCTTGCGAAAAAAAATTATTTTGAAAACCTTGAAACAACAATAAAGACCCAATCCGGCGATTTCCGCATCATTCTCTGGAATACTAAAGAGATTCTATCGGATGGCGAATTGAGGGTAATCATCGTCGGTATGGATGTCACCCGCCAGAAAGAGATGGATGCCTTCCAACAGTCTGTGATCGACAATGCGAACGTCCTGATCGCCGTCCTCGATCCCAAAGGTAAAGTCCTTGTCTGGAATGAAGCTGCCGAATCGATCACCGGCTATACCAAGGATGAAGTAATCGGGAAACGTGATATCTGGAAACAACTGTACCCTGACCCGGAATACCGTCGCACTATCACAATATGGATCAACAGCATTATCAAAGAACGCAGGTTATTTGAGAATCTCGATACGACCATCACCACAAAGAAGGGTGAAAAACGCATCATCCGCTGGAACACTCAGGAGATAAATACCGGTGCACGGGCACGGGAAATAGCAATAGGAAGAGACATAACCCGCCAGAGGGAACTTGATGCGTTCCGTGAGAGTGTTATTGAAAATGCACACATCCTGATAACGGTTCTCGATTTACAGAGTAATGTTCTTGTCTGGAACAAAGCAGCGGAAGCAATCACCGGATATAGCAAGAGCGAGGTTATCGGTAAGCATGATATCTGGAAATACCTGTATCCTGACCCGGACTACCGGAGGACCATTACAAAACGGATCACAAGGATCATTAAAGAAGAGCGGTATTTCGAAAACTTCGAAACAACTATAGTAAACAAGGGGGGTTCACAAAGGATCCTCTCATGGAATACCCGCGAGATTGATGAAGATTCACAGACTCGTGAGATCGCGATTGCGAGGGACATCACCGAACAGCGTCAGGCAGAAGCGGCACTGCTCGCGTATATCTCGGAAATGGCGATGCGGGTAAAGCAACCGGTTGAAATCATCCGGGATAACATTCAGGAAACTGCCAACCTTATCAGGGATGGAAAACTCACCAAGGAAGAGATGGTGACCCTGCTTGAAGGACAGGTGCGCAACGCAACGCAGGTTGCGGCAAATGTTAAGGAATTCCAGAAGATGATTGCGGAAAAGGACAAAGAGATCCCCGAAGCATACCGGAAATTCCTTGAGGGGTGACTCTGGTGGCTGCAATAGTGAACCCAGAAGACCTTGCAAAGAAACAGATTTTCCTGATTCTTGTTTCTGCCGCCAATATGCGCCAGCGCAACATCGAGCTGATCAAGGAGATCTCGTCGCTCGGGTACCATATGATCGTCATCACCACGAATTTTCCCTACAGCGTCCTCACAAAATTATATTCCGAGAGCGGGATCGACCCAAAAAGCGTTTCTTTTATTGATACTGTCACACGGAATTCGGTTGGAAGCGCAGAAAATATTCCCCGAGTCGTCCGCTATGTGAATAACCCGACAAACCTGACCGACTTGGGCATCGCAGTCACGGAAGTGCTGAAAGAAAATACCGGGGAAAAGGTCTGTATCCTGTACGATTCTATCAGCACGATGCTGATTTACCTGGCATCTCCTAATATCTCCAAGTTCATCCATTTTGTCACCAATAAACTCCGGCTCATGGATATCTCCGGGGTTTTTCTTGCCGCAGAAAAAGGGCTTGATCCGATGTTTGTCTCACAGCTGACGACATTTGTAGACCAGGTTATTGATTCCGGATAATTCTGGCGAGGGATCTAGTTTCACGGATCCGGGATTTTTTCTATGACTTAATTGATTGAATTTACAGAGAATTTGTTCGCTGACCTCCCGACAAGTGATCGAATGATCGTCTTTTGTTTTAGCGTACCGTTGATGGAAATAGTGATTTCCGGTTGATCGCATCGACTGCAATTTCAGAACATGCTTCACCTCGTAACTTTTTATTCTGTACGGCCGGCAATTTGCCTTTTATTGACCATATGCGGCGCCCGCTTCCTATTTAGATCTTACCGATTTCTTTAGGTCAGGCTAAAAATTTAGTGAAGTACTGGGGATGATCCGCGAAGTCCGGATGAAATTTCAGTTCTATCGGATGATTATTACCATTGGTAAGGTATTGGTTTGAGTGAAATCTCCAGATTCTTTGGTCCGTTTAAACATTAGCCCTCAATTTTTACGATTTGTACACCACAGCATCTGACGAAGAACATTTATATGCGGCATTGCCCAACGAATCATGAGAACCAGGGATATAAAACCATGACGGTAAAGCACAGGGAAGCCGGATTATCTGAAGTGATAGGATTTGTCCTGCTCCTTGGGGTCGTTGTTGCAGCTATGGCATTATGGATGATGTATGTTATACCCGTAACCGGGCGTGAGGAAGAGATCACCCATATGAATGAGGTAAAGGACCGTTTCACCGATTACAAGATCAGCCTTGATTCGCTGTGGATCAACCGTAACAAAGATAGTAATTATAATG
>PMKW01000011.1:0-3411 GCA_003157895.1 Methanoregula sp.
TGAGTGAAGCATTAAAATCCATGTGCAATTCCTCTGGTTTTTTTTAAAGTTGTTAATTGTCGTGTTGTCTGACTGCGATCAGTTTTACATCGCCGGTACCGAGCTGGATCGGCTGACCGACGATGACGTTCTCGGTGACACCGCTCAGTTCATCGACCTCGTTTGCCACGGCAGCATCGAGCAGGTGGTTGACCGTCACTTCGAACGCGGCACGGGAGAGCACGCTCTCTTTCTCGCCGGCAATACCATGACGGCCGATCTGCTTGACCTCGCCTTCCATGCACATCATGTCCGCGACAAGCATGAGATGGCGGACATCCACGAGGATACCCTGCTCATTGAGCGTGGATTCCGCTTCGTGGATGATCGCTTCTCTTGCAGCCTCGACACCGAGTACCTGAGCGATCTCGCTGATATTGTTGGAGCGGGTACGCTTTTTATCCACACCGGCAATACCAAATACACCTTCTAGATTTGATCCTTCAGTATAAAGTATATACTCCCCGGTCTCTTTCCTGACGACGACCCGGAGGATATCGTCAATGCCCTGCACGATGACGTTTCTCACGTGTTCGGCAAGCTGGAAGAGGTTCTGGTAACTCTCCTTGTCCTTGGGGGTGAAGATGATGGTCGCCTTTGCCTCATCGATATCGTGCTCAAAGTCACGGTAATGGCGGCGGTCGCGGATCTTCTTGGGCGCATTCTCCATGACTTCCATGGGGGAAATTTTGCGCTTATCGCAGACCTTGGTGTTAAGGTGGACGATCACGTGCATGTTCTCCATGTCGGTCGTGATGTCGCCGAACTCGTGGAGCGGGGCAGCCTCGATCTGCCAGCTGACCTCCCGGGCACGGTCACGGTCATTGTTGTAATCCGGCTCAAGGAAGACGGTCATCGTCGGTGTGCTGGGCTCTTTTCTCGCGTCCATGATCTCGATGAGACGCGGGAGACCCAGGGTAACGTTGATTTCAGCGACACCCGCGTAGTGGAACGTACGCATCGTCATCTGCGTGCCGGGCTCACCGATGGACTGGGCGGCGATCACGCCGACTGCCTCGCAGGCCTCGATACGGGTGGATTTAAACTCCTTGAGTACACGTTCAAGGATCTGTTTGAACTGCGCGTCGGTAATCTCCTTGTCGGCAAGGAATTTACGCATCTGGTCCTTGGTCTTCTGGGGGAGGGCTGCTGCCTCGACTTTCTTGTCAAACTTTTCTGCAAGAGGCATTTTCAGCACTCCTCCTTCAGGATACTTTCAACAATACCTTTGACATCAACCGGGTCGCCGAATGCACTCTTGGTCGGATCGGTATTGTCCTCACCGTACTGGAACTGGATGATCTTCCCCCCGGTTGACCGCACGGTTCCGTCATATGCCACCTTGAGATCCTGCAGTGCGTTGATCATCCGCCGCTGGAGGTACCCGCTCTGGGACGTACGGACGGCTGTATCGACAAGACCTTCACGGCCACCAATGGCATGGAAGAAGAACTCGGTCGGGTTGAGCCCGCCCTTATAACTGTGCTGGATGAACCCGTGGGCATCCGAGCCCCGGTCACCCTTCCGGAAGTGCGGGAGGGTGCGATCGTCGTAACCACGGACGATACGCTCACCACGGACGGACTGCTGGCCGATACAACCGGCCATCTGGGTCAGGTTCAGCATCGAACCACGGGCACCGGAGACTGCCATCACAACAGCGCTGTTCCCAAGACCGAGGTGCCGGCCGGCAATCTGACCGGTCTGGTCACGGGCTTTTCCGAGGACCTGCATGATCTGCATCTCGAGGGTTTCCTCGACCGTACGTCCGGGCATCGGCTCAAGCTGGCCGTCCTCGTAGATCTTGATGCGGCGCGTAACATCGAGGGCCGCGTTCTTTAAGACATCGTCAATCTGGCCGTACTCGGTCTTGGACAGATCTTCGTCATCGATACCGAACGAGAAGCCGTCGAACATGATCGCACGGATCGAGAGTTTGGTCAGGTCGTCGATGAAGTTTGCGGCACGTTTCATGCCCTGCTGGCGGATGACGCGGTTAACGATCTGGCCGTCGAATGCACCGATCGCTTTCTTGTCGATCGTACCACATTCCAGCTGACCGTCAATGATACGGACATAGGCATCGACGTCACACTTCTCCTTTTTACAGACATCGCAGTTCTGGCATGAACTTGCCTTGAAGACCATGTTCAGATCGGGCAGGATCTGGGAGAAGACCTGCTTGTTGCTCCAGTATTCCACACCGTCTTCCTTCTTGCCGGGTGCCGGCATGTGTTCGATGCCGGAATACCGGAGAAGGTAGAGTGCCTCTTCCTTCGTGAACCAGCGGATGTCATGCGTCAGCATGAAAATCCCCGAGACATGGTCGTGGATACCGCCGATAATGGGGCCGCCGAAACGGGGCGACAGGATGTTCTCGTGCACGGAGAGGAGGATGGTTGCCTCGGCCCGGGCCTCTTCGGTCTGCGGGACGTGCATGTTCATCTCGTCGCCATCAAAGTCGGCGTTGTAGGGAGGGCAGACCGCGGGGTTGAGCCGGAAGGTCCGGCCTTCCATGACCTTGACGCGGTGGGCCATGATACTCATCCGGTGCAGGGAGGGCTGCCGGTTGAAGAGCACGACATCGTTGTCCCTGAGCTGGCGTTCGACCGTCCAGCCGGGCTCGATCATGTCAGACACCGTGTCGAGGTTGTCCGCACCAAGGCGGAGACGCCGGTTATCGGGCCGGATAACGTAGTTTGCACCGCAGGGAGAGTTAACGTCCTGGCGGACCGGGCCGGTGCGGGCGATCTGCCTGAGCTCCTCGATGTTGTAGGTCGTCACGCGGACCGGGATGGTCATCTCGTTGGCTACTGCACGCGGGACGCCTACCTGAGAGACGGAGAGGTTAGGATCCGGGGAGATGACGGTACGGCTGGAAAAGTTCACACGCTTACCCGAGAGGGAACCGCGGAACCGCCCGTCTTTTCCTTTAAGGCGCTGCGAGAGCGTCTTTAAGGGCCTGCCGCTGCGGTGGCGGGCCGGGGGACAGCCGGCTACCTCGTTATCAAGATAAGTGGTTACGTGGTACTGCAGGAGTTCCCAGAGATCCTCGATGATCAGCTGGGGGGCGCCTGCATCCTGGTTCTCCTTGAACCGCTGGTTGATACGGATGATGTCCACGAGCTTGTGGGTCAGGTCATCCTCGGACCGCTGGCCGTTCTCCAGGATGATGGATGGCCGCATGGTGACCGGCGGAACGGGGAGTACCGTGAGGATGGTCCATTCAGGACGGGCAACGTCCGGGTTGATGCCGAGCGGGATTAAGTCCTCGTTCGGGATCTTCTCCATCCGTGCACGGATGTCGGCAGGAGTGAGCTTGTGCTCCACTTTCTTACCGTCCTCGACCACAACTTCCGAGAAGGTCGTCGG
>PMKW01000011.1:3457-8159 GCA_003157895.1 Methanoregula sp.
GGTTTGGCGAGTTCGATGTGGCCGAAATGGCCGGGGCACTCGCTTGCCTTCTGGTCGCAGGTCTTGCACCGGAGACCGGGGTCGATGACCCCGAGGTTTAAGTCCATGAGGCCCTGCGGGTAGGGGAACCCGTCGTCATCATAGGTGTCCGCCCAGATGATCTTGCGGACACTCATTTCGCGGATCTCCTTGGGGGACAGGAGGCCGAACTCAATCTGTCCGATTCGTTTTGGGGATGGCATGTTACACCACGTCCTGTAATCTCAGTCTGGGTGCTATACCCATGCTCTTCATCTCGTCCAGCAGGAGCTTGAACGCGTAACTCATCTCGACCGAGTAGATATCGGTCTCGTTACCGCAGGCAAGGCAGCGGGTCATGTTGCGCTTGCGATCGAGCATCGCGACCATACCACAGTGCGCACAGACATATTCGTTCACCTTGTCCGACTCGTCCAGGAGACGCTCCTTGAGTGCCATGGCAGCGCCATGGCCGATCATGACATCCCGCTCCATCTCACCGAACCGGAGACCGCCCTCACGGGCACGTCCTTCGGTCGGCTGGCGCGTTAAGACCTGCACCGGCCCGCGGGAGCGGGCGTGCATCTTGGACGATACCATGTGGTAGAGTTTCTGGTAATAGATGACACCGATATAGACATCGGCCTTAAAGACCTTGCCGGTGATGCCGTCGTACATGACTTCCCGGCCATTATGGGAGAAGCCGAGTTTCTTTAAAGAGGCGCGGATATCCGCTTCGCTCTCGCCACTGAAGGCAGTGCCGTTGATGCGCCGGCCTTCAAGGGAACCGACTTTGCCGCCGATCATCTCGAGCATATGCCCGATGGTCATCCGGCTCGGGATGGCGTGGGGGTTGATGACGAGATCGGGAGAGAGCCCGCTCTCGGTGAAGGGCATATCCTCCTGGTGGGCGATGAGACCAACAACACCCTTCTGCCCGTGGCGGGACGCAAACTTGTCGCCGACTTCAGGAATACGGAGATCACGGGTTCTGACCTTCACGAGGCGCGAACTGTTCTCGCCCTCGGTGATGATCACCGTATCTACGATACCATGCTCATTGCTCCGCATCGTAACGGAAGTGTCGCGGCGTTTCTCGACCGCGATCAGTTCCCCGGTAGGCTCCTCAAGGAACCGGGGCGGGGAGGTCTTTCCTATCAGGACATCCTTTTCCGCGACCACGGTCTCGGGGTTGATGACCCCGTCCTCGTCAAGGTTCTTGTAGGACTCGGCACCATGGGCACCGGCAACGTCCTCTTCGGGGACCTCGATCCGGTCGATCTGGCCACCGGGATAGCGGCGTTCCTCGCCTTCATAGGTCCTGAAGAAGTGAGACCGGCCAAGGCCGCGCTCGATAGAGGCCTTGTTGAAGATGAGCGCATCTTCGATATTGTAACCTTCGTAGGAGAGGATGGCGACAACGAAATTCTGGCCGGCGGGCCGGTCGTCTGAACCGATCAGTTCCGAGGTCTGGGTATGGGTGAGCGGTTTCTGTACATAGTGGAGCTGGTGGCCGCGGGTGTCGGGGCGGAGCTTCATGTTCGCTGCACCAAAACCGAGCGCCTGCTTGACCATCCCTGCGCCCATCGTGACACGCGGGCTGGCATTGTGCTCGGGGAACGGGACGTGGGCTGCACCGATACCAAGGATCAGGGAGGGATCAATCTCAAGGTGGGTGTGCTCGGGCGTCAGCTTCGAGAAGTCCATGGCTATGAGGAGGTCTTCTTCCTCTTCCGCATCGATAAACTCGATCAAGCCCCGCTGGACGAACGAATTTATGTCCACTTCCTTCTTCTCTAACCGGGCGAGATCTTCTTCGGTGATCAGCGGCTCGCCGTTCTTTAAAACAATGAGCGGGCGGCGGGCACGGCCCCGGTCGGTCAGGATAACAACATCGCCGTTATATTCCTTGTGCGAGACATTTACTTCCGGGGGTATCGTTCCCTGCCTGCGCATGGAGCGAATCGATGATACCAGTTCTTTCGGGTCATCGACAAGGCCGATGAGCGCCCCGTCGACAAAGACGCGTGATTTCTTGCTCATGATTCACCCCGGATATGTTCGACCCCGAGACTATGGAGAATCTGCAGGATCTCTTCCTCGTTATCGACACCTTTGCTGATCTCCACCATCTGGGCGAAGTTCTTGACAAGACCACAATTCGGCCCTTCGGGAGTTTCGCTCGGGCAGATCCGGCCCCACTGGGTCGGGTGCAGATCACGGGCCTCGAAATGGGGCTGTGACCGCGAGAGCGGCGAGATTACGCGGCGGAGATGAGAGAGCACGGCCATGTGATCGACACGGTCGAGGAGCTGGGAGACACCGGTCCGGCCGCCCACCCAGTTGCCGGTGGCGAGCGGGTGGAGGAGGCGTTCGGTCAGTACGTCGGCGCGGACGGCAGTCGCGATCGAGAGGTCGCGGTGGCGCATGCTGGCGCGCTCGAGCTGGTACTTGATATCCCGGGTGAGCCGGTTTAAGGAGATACGGAAGAGGTCCTCCATAAGATCGCCCGCAAGTTTCAGCCTCTTGTTCGAATAATGGTCCTTGTCATCGATCCTGCGCTTGTTCAGCACAAGGTCGAAACAGGCCTCTGCCATGCGCCCGAGGAAGTGGGCTTTTGCAAGCCGGACGGAAAGAACAGCTTCTGAATAACCCTCTTCGCCTTCCTTGAGGTTGGCCGGCAACGCGTAGTTGAGGTGCGGCAGGAGATAGTTGTCGAGAACGAATTCCGCCCGTTTGCGCTGATAGTCCTTGGTCTGGTTGGGTGCCAGTTTCTTCCCCACATACATGACGCCGCCGTCAACCGAGTCGCATTCGCTCTCTTCGAGGTTCTGCATCATGAACGTCAGGATGTCCTCATCGGTCGAAACCGCGTTTACAACTTCCTGGTCATTGGTCATGCCCAGAGCACGCATCAGGTCCACGAATTTTAAATGGCCGGCTACGGACGGGAAGGATACCTCCAGGAGATTCTTCTTGTTCCGCTCCACGACAACCAGTGCACGGTACCCGCGGAACTGGGAGAACACCTTGGCAACGTAGATCCGCTCGTTATAGCGTTCGGTGAACTCGGTCATGATCTTGTTGGACGCAAGGTCCTCCAGGGTCATGAGCACGCGCTCGGTGCCATTGACAATAAAATATCCGCCGGCGTCAAACGCATCTTCCCCATGGGCGATCCGCTGCCCGTCGTCCATACCATAGAGGTTGCAGGCAAGCGACCCGACCATGATCGGGAGCTGCCCTATCGTGGTGACGATAGGATCCTGCCGGTCCTCGCCATGCACGAGTGTCAGGCCGAGCTGGATCGGTGCGGCATACGTCAGGTTGCGCAGCCGTGCTTCGGACGGGTATAACTCGCCCTGCGATCCGTCAGCTTCCCGGACCAGTGGCTTTTTTACCTCGATAGTCCCCAGTTCCACCCAGACGGCCTCGTTGTTCTTGCCCCGGTTCTCGATATCCGTCTCGATAACCCGCTGCTCGTTGACCACTTTCTGAAGATTATGTTTTAAGAAATAGTTGAAGGAGTCAAGCTGGTGGCGCGCAACGTGCTCCCGTGAAAAATATGCCTTCGATAAAATACTTCTGTCAATCAGACTGACCAACCCCGGAATTACTTCTTTGGTCTCTTGACCACGAGACGATATGCCTCGGCCCTGCCAGCCGTATGACTCGCCCGTATAATTCGTATTACATCATCGGCATTTGCGCCGATCTCTCTGACCGCTGGATCGTCATGGTAGATTTTTGGTAATTGTTCGGTAGTAATGTTGTAGCGCGAGAGAAGTTCAGACACTTCCTCGTCACTCATGATTTTATGATCGGGCACCATCACGTGCTCCAACACATTAAGTTTGGTGCTCAATGAAAAACCCCCTCCCGGATGAACAGATTTCCTCTCAGATGCATCACCGCAAAAAACCCACGATTTTCGTGGCAACGGGCCCGGAGGGATTTGAACCCCCGACCACCTGGTTAAAAGCCAGGCGCTCTACCGAACTGAGCTACGAACCCCGGAACTTATAAAGATGTACAGCATTATAACAATGCCAGAAAACTATTTAAACATTCTTACCGATCCAGCCGCCGGCACGGGATCTGAATTCATGTCCCGGGCAGTGAATTTCGTTGAGTTTACGGAGCCGCTGTTCACCGGCAGGGATCGTTGCCCCTGGCCTGCTGAAGGCGGACAGTTCGTCGGCGGGAACTTCCTTTCCCGGAAAATGCATTCCGCCGGATTTTTTCAGGACCACACGAAGGTTTTTTATCCGCTTCAATGCTCTTTCTAAGGACAGAATATTCTTCGATTGAATACGAATCAACACCCGCCTCGTCTGCCTGCAGTACCCCGGCTTAACAGTCTTGTACGATTTTCAGGAGCAACGGGTTGCCGGGAGATATTTTAGTTCCCGGATTTGGTTCCGGACATCTCTGCCTTGATCTGCTGGAGCCGGTTTTCCTGGAACTTGATGTTCACTTCCATACCTTTGATGGCGCGGGAGATCTCATCGCTGACGCGGATTTTTGCATCATTGAAATTATAGGTAGTCTCAAGAATCTTCACGAGGCGGCGGTTCACGTCAATACTCTTGCTTAAGCGGCCATACTCGGCAATAACCTCTGTATCGAACCCCGACTGCCGGGCAAGGTTCATATCGGATTTGATGGACTGGCGGCGGTTGAG
>PMKW01000165.1 GCA_003157895.1 Methanoregula sp.
TGGTTCATGATATCATGACGGGTGATACCTGACATCAGGTTCAATTTCCTGCTGGCAAGAGCAAGTGCATCTTCAGCATGTTTCCGTTGGGTGATATCCCGGATATTGCACTGGAACAATTTCCTGCCGGATACTTCAAAGGCACTGCAGGTATATTCTGCATGGATAACCCGCCGGTCTTTTGCCTGCAGGGGCAGATTTTCATACCGGAGATAGCCTTTTGTTTTCAGTTCGGCAAATGTCTGCTCGGCAAGGGATTTGTCCATGAAGAACCCGAGTTCCCAGAGATGTTTGCCGACACAATACTCCAATGAATATCCCAGCAATGTGCGAATGAAAGGATTCGCACTGACAATTTTCCCGGTATCCCCGTCAAGGATCAGGATTGCATCCTGTGCATTTTCAAATATTTGATGGAACTGGAGTTCTGATTTTTCTAATTCACGTTCCGCAGCTGTTCGTTTTTCTTCATGGTCAAGAATCAGGAGGGCAAAGGTGATGTCCATAGCCTGCTCCTCCAGAAGCCGGATGATCCGATCATCAAAAAATTGCGGTTCAAAAGCACAGTAGGTGATAACACCGGCATTTTCTGTATCGCTTGCGAAGGGGAATGCGGCAATTGCGTGATAACCCCGCCTGAGTGCCTTTTCCTGCCATGGCGCTATCAGTGGACCAGGCCGGATATCATTACAAACACTGGATTTTTTCTCACGGACTGCAGTTGCAGTCGGAGACCCGTCATAAGGGGTTTCATCAGTTGATAGAGGGGTGGTTTCAGGGTAACTATCATCCTGACCGGCTGCAGCAACGGGTTCTATGACATGCTTTTCCGGGTCGATGTGTCCTGCCCACGCCATCGCAAAACCGCCGGTTTCCACAACAATCCGGCAAATCTCGTTCAGCAGTTCCGACTTATCATGAATATGCACGATTGCCCTGTTGGTCGCGGAAAGAACGGTATAGAGCCGGGTGAGGGTGGTGACCTGCTTCTCAGCCCGACGATATTCAACGGCTGCCTTTATCTTATGTCCAAGCTCGGCATACTGCGCAATCGGTGCCCCGCCTTTCTGGAGATAAAAGTCTGCCCTTTCATTCAATGCTTCTATGACCACCTCTTCCCTGCCTTTGCCGGTAAACAAAATGAACGGGAGGGTCTTATCCATTGCCCGGACCTGTTTTAAAAATTCTATGCCATCCATCCCCGGCATCTGGTAATCGGATACAATGGCCTGGATCCCATTGGTTTTCATCAGCTCGAGTGCTGCTGGTGCGGATGACGCGGTAGTGACGGCAAATTCATTTGTCCGCTCAAGGAACAGTTTGCCGATATCAAGGAGCGCAGTTTCGTCATCGACATAGAGAACTGATATCGTCGAGATCAACTTCTGACAATATTATAAATCGGAATTGTCGTCATTATTCATAAATATTTCGTTGAAAATAAAAAAATAGAACATACGTATTGTCCTGACAGGTACAACGGGTTCCTTAAGAAACATCCATATCCCTGCACCGCTTTCGCCCGGAACAGGATCAGTCATGTCCCTGCTGTTAAGGCTGCCAGGTACCATAGCTTCAACATGTCAGCAGCCATCGATATAACAAACGTAGTTGGTTGAATGGGTTTTCACAAGAAGAACAATGAAACTGCAGCAGATCCGAATGCCATGAACCCTGATGGTTCTCCCGTTGCCCGAGTACGGCTGCCCAAGAAATGGAACAATGAACAATTCGCCCTTGCCCTGACAATGCTGGGGGCAAACCATATCCGTGTCCAGTGCATAGACGGGGTCATCCGCATGGGCAGGATCAAGGGAAAGATAAAAAAACGGGCCTGGATCCGGGAAGGCGACACCGTCATCGTCACTCCGTGGAGTTTCCAGGACGAGAAGTGCGATATCATTTACCGGTACCTCAAACCGCAGACAGACTGGCTGCGGAGAAACCAGTACATTTAATCTTTTTTTCGTTAAGTTCTCAAGAACGGGACCGGAGAAGAACCCGGAGGGTTCTTCGGCTTATTACGTTGATAAGACCGAAGCAGGAGAAGATCGAAGTTCATTTACGTGTTGCATCCGGTTGAACAGGGCCGGTTCTTTTTTCGTCCCTCTTTTTATTTTTTAAAAAACTTCCTGGACCAGTACCGTGTTTCATCGAGCCGGTTTCCTGTTGCAGAGAGATCAGGCTCCCGAATCCACAGGAGGACTTACCCGGTAACCGACAGAAAAATTTGCTCTGGAGAAATCCTCTTTTCAGGTGATGATCTCCCCCCTTGCGCAAGCCCTGCCCCCATGGGGGGCTCATAGCGCATTGCGATGCCCCGGCATGAGCTGAACTGAAAATTTCTCTCCGATTGCATGCAGGTAATACGGCACAATCGCAACCGGGGTATGGCATAGCAGCGGGGGCAGAGCCCAAAAGAGCGTCATAATTCATATCAAAATGATTTCCCCAGAGCAGAAAAATTCAAAAAAACAACGTTTTTATTATCGCAGATGAAATGGGACATTATTACCCACAAACTATAATCGGGGAAACCAGACACACAGGACCTGACATCTATGATCAATGTTGCAGTACTTGGAGCTACGGGTAATGTTGGCCAGCGGTTCGTCGAACAGCTGGCAGATCACCCCTGGTTCAACTTAACAACACTCGCCGCTTCCGAACGCAGTGCGGGAAAGCCCTATGGATCGATCGTAAAATGGCGCCTTGACACCCCATTTCCCGAAAAAATCGGAAAAATCAAGGTTGTACCCACGTCACCGAGGGCGATGAAGAACGTGGACCTTGTTTTCTCTGCCCTTCCGGCCGAGATCGCAACCGGTGTGGAACGTGAATTTGCGGAAGCAGGCATTGCGGTCTGCAGTAATGCAAGTTCCCACCGGATGGATCCGATGGTCCCGCTTGTTGTTCCGGAAGTGAACCCGGAACACCTTGGCCTGATTGATATGCAGAAAGATGCCGGCAGGGACGGGTTCATCGTGACCAACCCGAACTGCTCTACCATCGTGATGGTGACCGCACTCGCACCACTCCGCCAGTTCAGGTTTACGGATATCCGCGTTGCGACCATGCAGGCGATTTCCGGTGCCGGGTTTGAAGGCGTTCCCGCGATGGCAATCTATGACAACGTCATTCCCTATATCGGCAAGGAAGAAGAGAAGATGGAGACCGAGACCCTCAAGATCATGGGGACGCTGAAAGGCAAAAAGGTGCTCAATGCACCCTTCAAAGTCAGTGCAAGCTGCCACCGCGTGCCGGTTATCGACGGGCATACCATGGCCATCTGGGTTGACATCAAAGAGCCGGTCGAGACTCTTAAAAAAGCATTCCGGGACTACAAGCCCCCGATCCGGGGACTGCCGACCCAGCCGGCGGAATCAGTCCATTTCTTTGAGGAAGAACCCGATCGTCCGCAGCCACGTCTCGACCGTATGCGGGGGAAAGGTATGACCGTCTCGGTCGGCCGGCTGCGGGAAGGTATCCGCTTCATTGCCATGGGACATAACACCATACGCGGTGCGGCCGGAGCAAGTGTGCTCAATGCGGAACTGATTGTGAAAAAGAAGTATCTCTAAAGACGGGGGACACCATGCAGCAGGTAAAAGAGAACACGGTATTTGTCGGGAATAAGCCGGTAATGAACTACGTGCTTGCCGTAGTGACACAGTTCAACAATGGTGCAGAAGAAGTGGCGATCAAGGCACGGGGCAAGGCAATCTCCCGGGCCGTGGATACGGCAGAGATCTCCCTGAACAGGTTTCTTGAGGGAGTAGTTAAAAAAGAGATTATCATCTCAACGGAGATTATCGACACCGATACGGGAAAAACCAACGTCTCCAGTATTGAGATCATCCTCACAAACAAAAAATAATTTTTACGCTGGAGAAATCCTCTTTTCACGTGATGATCTCCCCCCTTGCGCCA
>PMKW01000071.1 GCA_003157895.1 Methanoregula sp.
TCAGGGAAGGCGCTTAATATCGAGATGTTCAATGTCGGCAGCTTTACCCTCTCACTCAACACGCTCCGGGCAATAATATTTGGGAAAGAGCGGACTGCGCTGGTTGCAAGGATCCCCGAGCAGCCCGGCGTCAAATTCCGTCGGATTGTAGAAGGGCAGCGGACTATCAGTGCAACAGTATAATGATGATATGCAGGACCGTTCCGGACGAACCACACCAGAATACCAATCCGGGGGATCCTACCCTGTAAACCAGATCAGGCTATTCTTTTTTATTCCAAGATTAACGACAACAGCACACTGATGCTTCTGACCGTAACCACATTCATGAATAAAAAACCCGTGTGATGCATCGCAACAGGTTAATGAGTGATAATAATGAACAAGCGAGTCATTGATAACTCCCGGGACATCGGTATCGCTCATCATTTTTACGGTGCCGCCAGCGGCTTTGAAGCAGGTCTCTTTCAATGCCCGGATCCGGTAAAACACGGAACACGGCATTCCGTTCTCTTCCACGATCTCTCTCTTCAAGCAAAAAGAAGGAATCCATTACTTCCCGGAACAGGTATTGCGAATCAGGTTTTATCAGATCGATCCCAATAGCCCGCTGAAGGGTTGCTCCGATACAGAGTGTTTCTCTGGTACTGGAAAGGCTGAAGGTGATATCGTAAGATGTCTGATGGGAATTGCATAGTGGTTTACTATTTTCTCCTTCTTTGATTGTCAGCAGTCGTGTTATTGCCGGCACAGGATTACATGCCGGACTACCCGTATCCTCTCTATTATGGCCCTGCGATCCTTGATAAGAATCCGGAACTTGGCAGAAACTTCATGGTTGCGTACCTTCAGGGAGTGAAACAATATAACGAAGGGAAAACTGAGCGGAACCTTGCGATCATGGAAAATTATACTCATCTTAGTCGGGAACTGCTGAACCAGAGCTGCTGGTACCCTATTGCAGAAGATGGCAATATCCTCTGGAAACTTATCGGGGAATATATAGACTGGAGTTATGCAAACAAGGATATCCCCCAGAAATTAACCGAAGATCAACTTTACGATATGAGTTATGTAACCTATGCTAACGCCGTACTACGGAATACAACAACTAACGGATAATACTGACAATGAAACTGGAATGCCGGCATCTCACAAAAAATTTTGGCGAAGGGGAGAAAGAAACCCGGATCATCAGCGATGTAAGCTTTGAAATAAAAGAAGGAGAATTTCTCTGTATTCTCGGCCCCAGCGGATGCGGTAAAACAACGCTTCTCAGGATCATTGCCGGGCTTATGGAACCCACTTTCGGCGAAGTGATTTTTTCCGGAAATAAAAATTCCGGGCCCATCAATTCGATGGTATTCCAGGAGCATGGTGTTTTCCCCTGGATGAATGTTATTGATAACGTGGCATTCGGCCTTGAAATGCAGGGTGTGCCCCGGAAAGAAAGATACACACAGTCCCTGGATTTTTTAAAACGGGTAGGGCTCTCGAAGTATGCTTTCCGGAACCCGCACGAGCTGTCCGTTGGTATGCGGCAGCGCATCGCCATTGCCCGTGCATTTGTCACGAATCCGGCAATCCTTCTCATGGACGAACCTTTTGGTTCGCTCGATGCACAGACGCGGCTTATCCTCCAGGAGGAGCTCCTGAAGATCTGGAGTGAGCATAAAAAAACGGTGATTTTTGTCACGCATGACATTGATGAAGCGATCCTGCTCGGGGACCGGCTCCTGGTCATGACCAGTGTACCCGGCCGGATTAAGGAAATAATAGCGATCGGGATCGATCGTCCCCGTGATTCCCGGATGGAAAGTACACCGGAATTTATCAATATGAGGCTGAGGATATGGAACAGTATCCGAAGTGAGGTCGAGAAGGCGATGCAGGAGGATACCGGTGACGCTGAGAACTGACCGGGTATACCCTCTGGTACTCCCGCTGCTGTCCCTTATGGGGCTCCTCCTCCTCTGGGAGTTGTGCGGACGTCTTGGGCTTTTAAATCCCTTATTCTTTCCGGTGCCGTCGCTTATCCTCCTGAGGTTTATTGCGATGCTTGCCGATGGTGAGATTCAGGCCAATCTCACCATCACGCTCTTCCGCCTGTTTACCGGTTTTCTGCTCGGTACTATCCCCGGCATCCTCATCGGTCTCCTGATGGGAGCATCAGAAAAAATCCGGTTGCTGCTCGACCCGATTGTTGCTGCAACCTACCCTATCCCCAAACTGGCAATATTTCCTCTCCTTATGATCATTTTTGGAATCGGGGAGTTCTCCAAGATTATGGCGATTGCAATCGGGTGTTTCTTCATCGTCCTGATCAATGCAATGGCTGGTGTGAAAAATATCAACAAGGTCTATTTCGATGTTGCGAAAAACTACGGGGCCTCAAAAGGACAGTTATTTACCCGGGTCATACTTCCTGCGAGTCTCCCTATGATTTTTACCGGCATCAGACTCGCACTCGGCATGTCGCTTATTGTTGTCGTGGGCGTTGAGTTTGTATCAGCGAACTATGGTATCGGTGCGATTATCTGGAACGGGTGGGAGACCTTTGAAATAGAAAAACTCTATGTCGGGATTTTTCTGTGTGCCATCCTTGGGATCCTGTTTACCGTGGTTCTGAAACGGGTCGAGATGCGGATTACTCCCTGGTTCGGTCACCTGGCTTATCGGGATCAGGAATAATCCCCCATTATTGTATTTTTTAGCATCCATAAGAAAATCGTACAACATTAATAGTTCCACAGCAGATGACTTAAGTGTGGAGAAAATCCCTCTCCTTTTATCCGGAATAATGGGCGTGAACCGGTACAGAAATACGAGGCCCTGACCATGGATACTTCGGATGCAGTCTACCGGGATCTTGTGGAACAGCAGCAGGATCTCATCGTGAAGATCAGTCTTGAAGGCCGGCTCCTTTTTGTCAATACTATCTATGCCGAACTGCTCGGGAAGGCAAAAGACGAGCTTTGTGGCAGTGTGTTCATGCCGGTTTCGGGCGAGCGGTACTCCGACGTTGTTGCGACCCAGATGACCAAGCTCTTCCGCCCCCCCTATACCTGCATCGTGGAACAGTGGCTCCAGACACCGAACGGGATGCGGTGCATCAGCTGGTCGATAAGATCCGTTCTTGATAGTAACAAGGCTCCCGTTGCCCTTGTTGCCGCCGGCCGTGACGTAACGCCGGTCAAGAACGAACAGAAGACGATACGCAAACGGGACGAGCAACTGATGCTCCTCCTCGAGAGCGGGAGCCAGATGTACTATACCCACACTCCCGATCACCGGACCCTGTATATCAGCCCCCGGATCCGTTCCCTCCTGAAGTGCTCCAACGGCTCAACGAAGAGATCGTGGACCGATTACCTGACCGACAACCCGGTCAATGCCGCGGGTCTTGAACGGACGCTGCGGGCAGTATCGACCGGCAAACGCGAACCCCCCTACCGGCTGGAGATGGAGACCGGGGACGGGAACCGGATCTGGGTTGAGGTGAACGAGATCCCGGTGGTGAAGAAGGGAAAGACCGTTGCGATTGCCGGCTCCCTTGTGGATATCACCGAGAAGATGCACGTGGAGGAGGGGGCTCTTGAGGCCGAGATCCTGTTCAAAGGAGTCCGCCCGAAGGAGTCCCGGGCAGGGGGACGGTCACCCTTGAAGGCAATCAGGTCGATTTTTGCACGGGATGAGGGTGTGGAAGAAGAATCTGTCTGACATTCCAGGCATAGTATTTCGCTCTTATTCAGGATAATGCATGTTTTTTGTCCATCTGCCCGATCAGGCACAGGATCATCCAGTCCAAAACCAACCCATCAGGATGCCATAGCGTGTATTCCTGGTCAGGTCTCCGTTTTCTCCTGCTGATAGCACTTGTCTGCTGTATCCTTCCATTTGTGGCTGCTCTGTCGGATGGGCACCCAGTGATCTATTCAATAGTACACTTTTCTGATACCCAGAACCTCGCCACCAGTTATCCGGATACCTATAACCTCACATTTTCATACCTGGATTCCATCAAAGGTCCATATAATATCACGGCAATCATTATCACCGGGGATCTTGTCAACACATGGAACAGCCGGAAGGAATGGGACACGTATTCCCGTGCCCGGAATCATACAACTATCCCCGTCTATACCATTGCCGGTAACCATGATGCGGACTACGGGAAGAATTACGAGCAATATAGCTTACATACGGGAGAGCCGGAAGCGAATTATATGAGCTCGGTCGGGGATTTTGATTTTATGGGAATTAACTACGCCGACAGGACCCTCCCGACTGATGAATTCTCCCGCTTCCGGGTAAACCTGACGGGAAGTTCCCGGTCGTTTGCCATTATTGCAACGCACTACTACATGGATGAGGACGGGAAACTCTCCCCGCTCGGGAGGGATATCGATAAAAACCTGATCGTCAAGCCCAGTCTGGTCCTCATGGGTCATATACATGCGGATTTTATTAAAGAGAGAACTGTTGGCGGTTTTCCGCTCATCGCGGATATGACGAATTACCAGGACGG
>PMKW01000018.1 GCA_003157895.1 Methanoregula sp.
AGCAGCGAAGAAGCCGGCAAAGGACGCTGCGGACAACGTTACCCGGAATGAATCAGCAGATCCTGTCGATGAAGGGCTTAAACTGATCAAGTCAAAACCAGAAGGTATCCTCCAGAGCGAGCTCTGGAAGGAACTGGGTGTTGACAGCCGGAAATGTTCGCGGATTGTCAAGAAACTTGAAGAGAGCGGGCTCATCGACCGGGAGGATTTCAAGAGGGACGGGATCAAGACCTACCTTCTGCGTGCCAAGCAGCAGCCGGTGAACCCCGGCCACCTGCTCGCCGGCGATGAACTGATTCCCTGTATCGGCTGCGAGCTTGAGTGTCTTGTCGAGGAATGCCATCCTCTGATGGACTGGATGTACCAGCTCGCTATAGTCGAGCACACGGAAGAGTAACCGTTTTCTCCTTTTTTTGGCAGAATAACATCCCGTGCCGGTCGGACAGTTGCGGTTATTTCTGACTGGAACAACTATTTATCGGTCAACATCCACCTTTATCCAGTGTTTCTGACACGCTTTTTACCGGGCGATGCGTGATGTTCTCTGTTTTATTTGTTGACGACTCAAGCGATCTCCTGATCCGGATCCGCACATTCCTTGAAAAGAGCGGGGAGATCCATGTCGATTCTGCCCATTCATTCAAACAGGCAACAGAAAAACTGAAGAGCCGGAACTATGATGTGATCCTCTCGTACGACCAGATGCCTGACGTTAACGGGATCGAGTTTGTTTCCGAAATGAACGGAATTGAATTCATCAGGTACCTCCGGTCCACCGGCATTGCAACGCCGGTCATTCTCCTTTCCCGCAGACCCAATGGCAAGATCGCGCTTGAGGAGGTTTCTGTTGCAACCGAGATTTCTGTTCCGGCAACCGGTGATCTCCGCTCCCAGGTTACCGAGATAGTAATGCTGATAAAACAGTCCATCCTGAGGAAAAAATCAGAACGGGAAACCAAGGCCCAGAACGAGCAGCTGTCAGTTATCCTTGCGGCAACCCCGCTGGGGATTTTCCAGGTCCAGAATACTACGATCCAGTGGGTGAATAACCGCATTGCCTCCCTGCTTGGGTATGATGAGGTGAACCTGATAGGAAAGACCCTCGCAACCCTTTTTACCACGCCAGAAGAGTACGGGCAGTTCTACCGTGAGATCCAGCGCCGGCAGGACTCGCGGGGATTCGGCCAGGCAGAATGCAGTCTTATCCGGAAAGATAAAACGCTCCAGCCCTGCCTTATTCAGGTAAAAGCGCTTGACCCCCTTGATATCGCAAAGTGCGGGACTTTCATCGTGACCGACATTACGGAAAAAAAAGCATTATCTGACGCCATCAGGAAGAGCGAGGCAAAGTACCGCGATCTGCTCACCAATACCCAGAATATCATCATCCGGATGGACCTGCAGGGAACGATCACCTTCTTCAATACCTATGCCCTGACCTTCTTCGATTATGCCAGTGAGGACGTGATCGGGAAGAACGTTGTGGGAACGATCGTATCGCAGAATACCCGGTCCGGCCATGACCTCTCGATGATGGCAGATGATCTCGGGTTCAATGCAGAAGGGTATGCAGTCAATATCAGCGAGAATATCCGCCGCAATGGTGACCGGGTCTGGATCGCCTGGATCAACAAGGCAATCCGCGATGAGAAAGGACATATCGCCGAGATCCTCTGTATCGGGAACGATATCACGGACCGGAAACGCGACGGCGTGGTGCGTATCAGCACCGATACCTGGAAAGACCTTGTCGTTGCAGACACGGATGTCGCGGACAGCGTCTTTGACGCGGTCTTCCATATCTGTACCGAGATCTCTATTGAGGGGCGGGAGGGCAAAGCTGTCGGTACTACCTTTTTGATCGGGGATGTAAAACACGTGCTGGAAAAATCACGCCAGATCATCCTGAACCCCTTTGAAGGCCACCCCCCGGAGTCACGCATTATCACGAATCCCGGGCTGAAGGAGAACATCAAGGCGCTTGCCCCGCTTGACGGTGCGTTTGTTATCACCGGGGACGGTTTTGTTGAATCTGTCGGACGATATATCACGGTCGATTCCAGCAATGTCATCCTGCCACCAGGTATGGGGACTCGGCATAACTCAGTCGCCGCCATCACCAGTGTGACAAAAGCCGTGGGGATTGTTGTCTCCCAGAGCGGCGGCGGCATTACGGTCTTCCGGGACGGGCGGATTGTGAAGAAGATAACGCTGTGATTCTTCCATAAAATCCGATAGCAAACCGGTCAATACGAGGGATCCCCGCCTCAGGGCCTCTCATAGGCACGGAGTGGCAGATTATCGTATAATTACTTAAAACGGTAATTGATCCGCCACGGGGGCGCCCCTTTGGGGCGGCGGCGTCCATCATACATCCAGGTAAAGTGGTCGTCAACCAATATACAATTCCGAATACGATTTTACTGACATGAACGCTGTTTTCATTCCCCGTGCCGGCACTCCATCGAGTCCGTACTGCACCGGTGACGGCATATGTTGCCCACGGCCCTGAAAGCGTCCTCGAGGTCCTGAAAATTGGGGATCTGGGCGTCCCGGAGGATCCGCCGGGGCGTCTTCATGCTATCGCCTCCGATCAGGCACCCGACGATCATCTTGTGGGTGTGTTTCGAGAAACGGACGATCTCGTTCGCTACCCGGATAGGGTCAGAAATGGCTGTCGGTACTGTGACGACAAAGGCGATATCCCACAGCTCCTGGTTTTTGATCATGATATTGAACGTCCATGCAAAGCGATCTGCGTTCGAATCCCCCACCATGTCGATCGGGTTCTCCCGGCTCCAGTCGGGAGGCAGCACGGCGTCCAGTTCCTGGATGAGTTCCTGGGAAAATTCGATCATGCCGATGCCGTTCTGTTCTGCATAGTCAGATGAGAGGACCGCAAACCCGCCGGCATTGGTAATCACAACCGCGCGGGTTCCTTTAGGATACCCTTCCGAGGCCAGCAGTTCGGCGGTCTGGAAGGCTTCGCGGATCGAGTTCACTGGAATAATGCCGGCCTGCCGGAATGCGGCGAGATAGACCGCATAGCTCCCTGCAAGCGACCCGGTATGTGAGGAGGCAGCTTTCTGCCCGATGGCGGATGCCCCAGCCTTGATGGCAACGACTGGTTTTTGCGGCGTAATCCTGCTCGCGGTCTCCATGAACCTCCGCCCATATCGGATCTGCTCGACGTAGAGGATGATCGCTTTCGTAAGGGGATCATTGCCGGTAAACTGTACGAAGTCCTCGAACGTGAGGTCGGCCTGGTTGCCGAGGCTTACCACTGCTGAGAGACCGATCTCCTCCGGCAGGCTCCAGTCAACGATTGTCGTGATGATCGCCCCGCTCTGAGAGATGAAGGCGATCTTTCCGGGCTTGGGCGATACCTGGTCGAACGTCGTGTTGATCCCCTGGTGAGGGAGCATAAGCCCGAGACAGTTCGGCCCCATGATCCGGATCCCGTACTGGTGAGCAATAGCAAGGACCTGCTCCTCGATCTGCCGGCCTGCCTCACCAGCTTCGCGGAAACCGGAGGATATGATAATCACGAGAGGAATCTTCTTTTCCCCGGCTTCTTTCACCACTTGTGGCACGCCTTTGGCCGGGATCGCGACAACCGCTACATCGATAGTACCTGGGACAGCAGCAAGCGATGGATACGCAGTGTGCCCGAGGATCTCTGTTGTTTTCGGGTTGACCGGGTAGAGGGAGCCCGAAAACGGGAGGAGGTTTCTCGTAATCGCATAGCCGACCTTGTTCGGGTCCTGCGAGGACCCGACCACTGCGATAGAACGGATGGTAAGAAGCTGCTCAGGGAGGATTGGCCTGTTGTCCACGACAACCTGTACCGGCGCATCGTCAATATATACCCGGGCATCTACAGCACACCCGCCTTTCTCGTACAGAACCAGTGGGTTGAGATCGAATTCTACGACCCGGGGGCTTAAAAAGAACCACCGGGCTGCAGAAGCGATCGCGGACACAAAAGCCTGCTCGTCCCGGGCCGGCTGGTTCCGGTATCCCCGGATGAGCCGGTAGATACGGAGTTCCCGTACCATCGTGCGGATCCCGGCCTCATCGACCGGCAGCACGCGGATGGAGACATCATGCAGCAGCTCTACCAGCGTCCCGCCGGCACCGATGGTTATCACCTTGCCAAATGCTGGATCGGTCTTCCCGCCGATGATCAGTTCAAGTCCCGGGGGAAGCTGCTGTTCCACGATAATACCGTCAATTACCGCACCGGGAACGCGAGCTTTTACGTCAAGGGAAATTTTTCCAAAGGCCGCCATTGCATCAGCCGCTGATCTGATGTTGGTGATAACCCCGCCGGCATCGGTCTTGTGCACGACCTGATGCGATATCACTTTCATGACAACAGGATAGCCGATTGTTTCAGCAGCTTTTACGGCATCTGCTGCGGTCTTGACCACGCCGAATCCTGGTACCGGAATGCCGGTGGATTTCAGGAGGTCATAGCCTTCTGCTTCGGTGAGCAGGATTCTTGCCATGGTACAGTATTGTAGGGGGTGGGTAATGAGGATTGTTCAAGGGGACGATGAACGGACGAGAGATCCGTCTTGAAAAGCATGAGTTGCACAATCTTGTCCTGTATGAGAGGCAATAGTCCAGATGGTGCCCAAGGGAGAATTCGTAAAAATTTTAAACAGTAAAACAGCAACGACACCGGTTCCTGGATCTTTCCTGATGCTGCAGATCGTCATTAAGGGAGGGATTTACCAGTATTGTATACACTATCAATGATAAAACAAATATGATGTCATATTGGACAATATGTACCAAATTCAAAAAACAACATATATAACCAAAAGTGAATCATAACAAATCATAAGGATAGGTTCACCACAGTTTCCAGACATGTTGAACCGGAATCCTGCCCGAAGGCATGAACCAGGAAACTTCTTTTCCGATGAAGTTTGTGGTCCTGTAACAGAGTGAAGCATAGCAGAAATTCGGAGGCAAAAATGAAAGTAACTGTGTTTTGTAATGTAATATTCATAATCGTATTAGTCGCACTAATTTCGATACCGGCGGTCAATGCAGAAAACGTTTCGAATAACACCTCCTCTGTGCCTATGATGATACCTAGTTCAATGGACATCGGGGTAGGATCAGTCGCGCCAGCTACTTCTTCAACTGATCAAAAGGCCGCATCCTTGAGAAGTTTCGCAAGTTTGTCCACAAATTCGTACCAGAACTCCTCGTCCAATATATCTGGTATTGAATGGCAGGATCTCCTCGGGGGCAGCTATGGGGAGACTTTGTCCAGTATCCAGCAGACTCCCGACAGGGGATACATTGCGTGCGGTGAGGAAGGATCTCTTGGTGGTGATGGGAATGTTGAATCTTCTCATGGGGGAGGGGATGTTTGGGTAGTCAAGTTTGATTCAACCGGCAACCTAACATGGCAGAAATCATTTGGTGGTAGTAATTATGATCAGGCATTCAGTATACGACCGACTTCTGATGGCGGATATGTTTTTGCCGGTGAAACCAATTCCAGCACCAACGGAGATGTTGGCCAGAATCATGGCGGTAAAGATGCCTGGATAGTGAAACTGGATTCAACCGGTAACCTCNNCAGACTTCTGACGGGTACATTTTTTCCGGAATCACCGGCGCCACAAGAATTGTTGATGGTGTTACTTGGGCGGACCGCCCCTATATGGGAGGACATGCCTGGGTAGTGAAACTGGATTCCGGGGGTACAGTACAATGGCAGAAAGTGTTTGGAGGAAACGGTGACGAAATCGCCAATAGTATCGTACATACTTCAGATGGCGGGTATGCCTTCGTTGCCACGACATCATCTTCCGATAGTGGGGATGTCGGTACCAATCACGGAAATACCGATATTTGGGTAGTCAAATTAGATCCCACAGGTACTATTCAATGGACTAAGTTGCTTGGCGGCAGTGGATGGGATTTCACGAGTCCCTGGTTTGACGACGGAATCCAGCAGACTTCCAACGGCGGATATGTCATTATCGGTACAACGGCATCGAGTTTCAGTGGAGATGTCAGTGATACCCATGGTTCGGGGGACGTCTGGATAGTAAAACTAGATAATACCGGTGATATTACTTGGCAAAATGTCCTTGGGGGGAGTGACACAGAGTATGGAATAAGCATCAAACAAGCCCCAGATAATGGCTATATCTTTGATGGCGTGACATATTCAAGTAATTCCGGAG
>PMKW01000004.1 GCA_003157895.1 Methanoregula sp.
GGGGAAGTCCCGATTGTGGTACTGACCATGCTTGACAATGAAGAAACCGGTTTGAATGCACTCAAAGAGGGGGCACAGGACTATCTTGTAAAAGGTCAGATGAACGGGCCATTAATTGCCCGTTCCCTGCGCTATGCTATCGAACGAGGCAGAATCGAAAAAGAACTGAAAAAACAGCGCGACTCACTTGAAGAACTGGTCTCCGAGAAAGAGACCCTGCTCCGTGAGATCCACCACCGGNNAATAACCTCCAGCTGATATCCGGCCTGCTGGATATGACCCGGATGAGTTCCAAGGATGAATCAACCAACAGTGTCCTTACCGATATGATGCTCAAAATTCAGACCATGGCGCAGATCCATACACGGTTGTATGAGAGCAAACAGTTTGGAAAAATCTGCCTGTCCGCCCAGATCCGGGACCAGATAGACGGATTATCAAATATTTATTCCGGCAAGGGACACGAGATCCGCTGTGAGGTTACTTCCCAGGATGTATTTCTTCCGGTAGACCGGGCTATTCCCTGTGCGCTCGCCGTGAACGAGATCCTTTCGAACGCTTATAAACATGCATTTACCGGGCGGAAAAAAGGCAGTATCAAAATTTCTGCTGTGCAGGAAAACGGCCAGATCAGTATCACGGTCCGTGACGATGGAACCGGGTTACCTGTTCAGTTTGATATCAACCGGACCAACAGTCTTGGGATCCAGCTGATCAGGACGCTGGTACAGCACCAGTTGAAGGGATTCCTCACGATAACGAGTGGGAAAGGTACTGAAGTCCGCATGGAATTTCCTGCCCTGACCGAGGGGGTATAACAATGTCTAAAATACTTGTTGTTGATGATGAAGCAATTATCACGATGCAACTGGAGAAACGGTTAAGTGTGATGGGATACAGCATTGCAGGTATGGCTGCCTCCGGTGAAGATGCGGTCGAAAAGGCCCGGCGTTTCCGGCCTGATCTTGTGCTGATGGATATCGTCATGCCGGGAAAAATGAATGGTATTGAGGCGGCAACGATCATCACGAAGGAACTGGATATNNCACAGCATATGCTGACGACAGCATCATTGACCAGGCAAAAAGTGCCCGGCCCTACGGTTATATTGTAAAACCCTTCAATGAACTGGAAATCAAAGCAGCCATCGAAGTGGCACTGTTCCGGAAAGCGACTGAACAGGATGAGAAAAAATTACTTCAATTTCCCCAGGAAAAAAATGGAGCGGGAGCAGGTAACGGCCAACCGGCACAGGATGACCTTGCCAGTCTCGATCTGCCGGAAATAAAAACCGTACTGTTGCAGGATATCTTCACCGACATCGTTCTCTTCCTCTACACTGACCAGGTTGCAAAAGAGCCGATATTCAAGTTCGCACTGGAAGAGGGGATAAAAAAGGGAGGACGCAACCTGTTTGCCTATTTCCAGTCAACGCTCCCGAAATACTTCCCAAAAGAGATCCAGAAAAAAGAACTGTACACACGCCGGATAAAACGAAACGAAGTATATGCCCTGCTGCCCATCCTGGATAAGTGCACTGAATCCCTGTCGGGTTCAGGAACACCGTATTCTCTGCAGATCCTGCTTGATTTTTCAATAACCGATGAGTTCGATGATATTCTGGCAATCAGGAAATTACTTCTTGTAAAAAAGGAGAACAGGATTCCTGTCTGTGGGATCCTTGCCGTGAATATCGGGAAAATTGATCATACCCTGATACAATCCCTGGCCGAGGGGATCCCCAAGATCATTGTATCAACCGGAAAAGAGACGACACTTTCGTTTGCCCATCATACATTTCCTGCCGGTTCTGTTTCCGTTGTCCCCCAGTCAACCATCGATGATGTGGTAAAAAAATCACTGGAACCGGTGGTCCTTTCGCTCCTGGACAAGCCGATATCGGGGTATGATATTATTCATGAGATCCATAACCGGTATAAGGTGCTGATACCGCAGGCACGGGTTTACACCCTCCTCCATGATCTCCTGGACAACGGGTACCTTGAGATCAGGCTTTCGGGAAAATCCAAATTGTATTGTCCTACGGAAATTGGAAAAAAACACATCAGCCAGAAACTCGATGATTTCAAGCAGGTGTTCCAGCATATCTCGGGTGGTGGAAGCGGGATCATCGCGGATATTCACGATAAGAAATAATAAGGGAAGAGGCTATCAGAATCCGGTGAATAAAAAGAGTGGTTAACATCTGTCTTTGATAAACCGGATATATTTCCTTTCCTGCTGAATGGGGTCGTCCCTGCACCAAAAAAATAGCAGGAATTGCAAATCCTCATCTGGTTTATCTGGTTTCCTGAAGAGGTATTCACCGGGTATAATCGTACCCCCGGGAGCTCGTCGCCATCTTTGATTAAAGAATCTCATCTCATCTGACCGCCGGGATGCTGCCCGCCCGCAGCGATACATTGCCACATGAATGGATGCATCGGGGATCTTACAGGATGGAGAACGTGTTTTACTTATCTCCTGCATCCGCAGGGAAATAACCTCTAAAGGAAGAAAATACCGGATAATTTTTCCCCCGATCATTTTCCCGGTATACCCCGCGAAAAAGAATGGACATGAGCGATAACAGGCAATACCCTCAGGAAGAAAACAAGAGGGTACAAAAAAATGGAAAAGGAGAGCAGGATTATGGGAACAGGAAATACGAACATCAATAAAACCCTGAAAATCGTCGAACCGGTAACAACGGTTATTGATGAAGGAAAATTCCTTCGTATTCTTACGGAACTGCCAGGAATTGAAGAGCAAAAAATCAGGATCGATTTTTAAGAACAATTCGATCTCGGTCACCATTGTCGCAGCCAATACCGTGAGACATTTTAAAAAGTGATTACCATTCCTTGCTAGTACGATTCAGAAAAAAAGGTTTTCCGAATGTGTGCTTGAACTGACTCTTGGAAAAAACAGGTCCTGAAACCCGCGGATCCTTCGGCTGCACAGGGTTACCGGTCATTAAAACAGCGAGCAGACCCGTGTATACGCTGGACGCTGCTGCCCCTTGTCTGAATAACACCTGCATAATATCCGTTCACTCCATGGTACCGTGCACTCCTTTATCAGGGAGCAGCGGGAGTATTGCTTATGTCACCACGACACGAACCTAAAAAACACTCCAGTGACCCGCAACCGCATCCCGGGTCATATGCCGGCCAGGATAAGGAACGCAATAAAGAGGAGGAGCATCATCACCCCATGGATCATCCGTATCCTCACGCGGCCCATCACCCGCAGGCCAGACCAGCGCTACCTCCCCGTCATGATGCCCATACCCATCCTCACGGTGATGAGCTGCCGGCCCATACCAACCCCCCGGGGCCTCTCAAGCCTTCCAAGAAGATGACGAAGACCGGGAAATCCTGATCGCGGGCTTTCCGGACAGGTGACCCGGGAGAAAAACGGCTGGGATAACAGGGAATTCTCCCGGTATCTTTTTATAATCAGTCCGTAAAAAAGAACGAAAACATCGAAAATCCTTAAAAATAATAAACCGTAAGGTGATTGAATTGACAGAAACCGATTTACAACGTAAACATACACGAATCAGCGAAATCCGCGAAATTATCGGGATTTTTGAAATGGACATAGAAGACCTGAAAAACAGTCCCCTGAAAATCAAGCTAATCCAGATCCTGAATGCAAGCGGGGACTGTTATATCGGCAGTGCAAATCTCATGGTTAAAGGCAAGGGTTGTTCAGACTTTTACCGGAGCATGCATCCGCAAAAAACCAAAGAAGAAGCCCTGGATGACGCCGTGGATGGATTTTTTGCCTATCTTTCCGATGAATCAGAGATAAAAGTAGTGAAAAACTGGTAAATTTTTTTATTCTGTCTTAACCGGTTAACTTGTATTCCTGATCAACATCCTCCACGTATTCTCTCCATCTATCACAATCCCGTACGCTTCAGCGGGGGAAATACCGCTGAGTTTTTCGTCTTGACGGAAGAAGTTGTGATAAATCTGCATTCCGGATAGAAGCTTTCTCTCCCCTTTCGTTATACCCTGACCGGCAACACCTTTTTCCATCCCTCAACAGGTTAAGAGAACCAAAAAACCCCGGAAAAGGGCTATAAAATTTGCAGAAGACATTCTTTTGCGCATATAAAATATACTATGGATACACAAAACCCTCCACTTCCGGAGACCCTGTTACCGCACGAAGGAGGGAAGCAGGAAAACCCGGGCTACAGATAGACATATGAGGCCACGAAGCAAGGATTGACCGTCACAGGGATGCAGGGGAACCGGTATCACCAGACGGGTCCGGGCCACCATCCCTACGAACAAACCGTGATATGGTGTGATTGTAATCCCCGGTCACGAGTGCACAACACCCGGAGAAACATTCCGGGAGTATGAACGGCTATACCGGAATATCAGGAACGAAAATACAATTAGTGAGGTTTTAAATGTCACAACAACTTGGCGGACAGTCAATTATTATTCTCAGGCAGGGAACGATACAAAATCGCGGGAAGGAGGCCCAGCGCTCGAATATTGCGGCAGCAAAGGCGATCGCCGGTGCCGTCAGGTCAACACTTGGCCCCCGGGGTATGGACAAAATGCTCGTAGGGCCTACCGGTGATATTGTTATCACCAACGACGGCGCGACAATCCTCGGGGAGATCGCTGTGCAGCACCCCGGGGCAAAGATGGTGATAGAGGTTGCACGTACGCAGGACGATGAAGTCGGCGACGGTACTACCACCGCAGTCATCCTTGTCGGCGCTCTCATGGAACAGGCCGAATCGATGCTCGAACAGGGTATCCACCCGACCGTCATCGCGGAGGGTTACCGCAAGGGCATGGAGAAAGCGCTGGAGATCCTCAACAGTCTCGCGCTCAAAGTCGACCCGTCAGACCGGAGGATCCTCCTCAAGATTGCCAACACCGCTATCACCGGCAAATCCATCGAGCAGGTGAAGGGCAAGCTTGACAGCATTATCGTCGACGCGGTCATGACCGTGGCCGAAACGGCGAACGGCAAAACTCTCGTTGACGAAGAAGACGTAATGATTAAGAAGCAGAAGGGATCATCCATGGACGACGTCGAACTGATCCGCGGTGTTGTCATCGACAAGGTCAGGGTCAACGACGGAATGCCTAAAAAAATTCCCAAGGCAAAAGTGGCCATGGTTGCTCTGCCGCTTGAGGTCACCAAGACCCAGGTGAAGGCGAAAATCAGGATCACGAGTACGGATCAAGTCAATGCATTCAGCGAGCAGGAACGCGAAGTTTTAAAGAAACTCGCGGATGCGATCATAAACAGCGGTGCCAGTGTCCTCCTCTGCCAGAAGGGGATTTCAGACATCGCCCAGTTCTACCTTGCAAAAGCCGGCGTTCTCGCAATCGAGGATATCCCCGAGAAAGACATGAAATACGCAGCCCGGGCACTTCATGCAACTATTGTCAACAAACCCGAGTCGCTACTGGCAAAAGATCTCGGTGTCGCCGATCTGGTAGAAGAAGATACTGAGGGCAAGGTCACGCGGATCTCCGGGTGCAGGAACCCCAGGGCCATCACGATCCTGCTCCGCGGGACCAGCGATTACCTGCTCGATGAACTCGAACGTGCTGTTGTTGACGGGACCCGCGTGGTCATGGATGCCATGGAAGACGGTACCTACGTGGCCGGTGGCGGAGCAGTCGAGACCGAGCTCCTCATGAAGATC
>PMKW01000025.1 GCA_003157895.1 Methanoregula sp.
ATGAAACGGGCGAGCGTGATCAGCGGGAGCATTGCAATGCCGTTCATCGATTCAATCCTCTCTGCATGCGGGTCTGTTATGCCGGTTATTCCGGTCAAAAAGGAGATCGCCTGCCTGATCACCGCCGACGATCTCTGCAGACTTGACCTCTCCGCACTCGAACCAGTTGTGATCATTCCCGGCCGGGCTTTCGTGCACGATGCCGAGGCAGAGGATATCCTGTCACGCGACGGGATCGCGCGTACGGTGATCCGCGGCCCGGAGATGCTTACTGCCGATGCAGAGACCAGTATGGGTATGACCCGCGACGAAGTGCTTGCAATGGAGATGGACGGATTTATGAGCCTGATCCAGACCATTAACCAGTATGGAAAATAATGAATCCGGGAATATTGCCGGCAACTATCATTATCAGATTCTGGTTTCTTCAGGGAAGAATTTCGAAAAATTAAATGGAATTTATAAGATTGCAGCGGTGATGCCAATAACACCGGTCTGGATAATGACTGCAACAGCGATGATGACTCCGGCCATTTCGAGGGCGACAGCCACATTACCTTTCTTGAGTTCCTCGAACTCCTCGACACCCTTGGTCAGCCTGTCGAGAATGTTAAGTGCGAGATAGATAGCCCCGACAGCGAGCACGATTCCGAGCAGGAGCTGCACGATCGCGATCACTACGGTGAATATCCCGTCGCCAGTGAGGACACCGATGCTGATAGCCTTGTTGATACCTACTGACAATCCTGAAACGCCCGACTGGACGACCAGCGCGATCGCGATAAATACCGATGCAACGAGAATGCCGACTGCAGCATTTCCATTTGCAAGTTCTTTCTCCTCATCGATACCCTTGGTGATCCATCCGAGCACGAGGAACCCGATATAGAGGGCGACTACGGCAAAGAGAATGGCAATAATCAACTGAAATAATCCCACTACTGCATTCAATAACAAAACCATCGTTCCACCTCGGTTTATGGTATGCTGTTAGACGAAATTCTAAATAAATATATCGTCGGGATACTAAATCGGAGGCCGGGTACAGCCCCGTCTCAAAAAATCGTGTGATATCGTGACGTTAGTAAAAAACCCGGATGCGTACTGGATGAAAAGGAAAGACTGGCATGCTGCGGGAGGGTTACGATCCCCCGATCTCCAGATCTCTCGAAGCTAAAACGCGCAAATGCACGTCAGAACCCTATGAGTCTGGCGCCCTAACCAGCTAGGCCACCGCAGCACAAAAAGTGCATAATAAAAACACCGTAAAAACTCTTAAAGGTTCTGATACCTCTTGTTTTTTTAAGATCAGTCCTTTTTCTGCTGAAGGTACAGGTTTACTGCCGCGGAGATGGCAGCTACTTTCTTTCCCTGCTGGAATGATCCGGCTAAGGTCTGCATCCGGGTCTCTTCATCCCGTGTGTACCGTTCAAGGGTGTTGAGGATATGCTCTTCCTGGAGGAAGTGGGTATGGGTATTTCCGTTCACGAACTGCTGGTTGTTCATGATTGCATAGTGGAGCGGCAGTGTTGTTTTGACCCCCAGGATAATATATTCCGATATGGCCCGCCGCATCCGTTTTATTGCATCATCCCGGGTGCTGTCCCAGGCACAGAGTTTGGCTATCATGGAATCGTAAATGGGGGAGATGGTATAACCCATGTGAATACCGCTGTCGATGCGGATACCCGGTCCCCCCGGAGAGCGGTATCGGACAATCTTCCCGGGATCGGCAGAGAAATTGTTTGTCGGGTCCTCGGCATTGATACGGCATTCGATCGCGTGACCACGGATAGAGAGGTCCTTCTGCTCGAATGGGAGGGTTTCACCAGCTGCGATCGCAAGCTGTTGTTTGACAATATCCACACCGGTAATGAACTCAGTGATGGTATGTTCGACCTGGAGCCGGGTGTTCATCTCCATGAAATAGTAATTCCCGTTGCTATACAGGAATTCGACCGTCCCGGCATTGGTATACCCTGAAGCCTCGACAACCTTGAGGGCAGACTGCGCCATGCGGCTGCGCAGTTCCGGTGTCATGATGGAGCAGGGGGCTTCCTCGACCAGCTTCTGGTGGCGGCGCTGGATAGAGCATTCCCGTTCATAGAGGTGCACGGCATTCCCGTGCTCATCGGCAAGTACCTGGAACTCGATATGCCGGGGTTGGATTAAGTATTTTTCAATAAATACCGTTGCATCTCCGAATGCGGACTGGGCTATGCGCTGGCTTGCTGCGATCGCATCTTCCAGGGTTTTTTCATCCTGCACGATCTGCATGCCGATCCCCCCGCCCCCCGCGCTTGCCTTGACGATAACCGGGTAGCCAATTTCCAGGGCCACCTTTTTTGCCTCGCTAATGGTCCTGATTCCGCCTTCGGTGCCGGGAATGACCGGCACAGCATTATCCTTCATCATCTGCTTGCTGTCGATCTTGGATCCCGCGGCTTTGATGGTCTTCCAGCGCGGGCCAACGAAAATCACGTTCTCGTCAAGACAGAGTTTGGCAAAACGGTAGTTTTCTGCAAGGAACCCGTACCCGGGATGTATTGCTTCTGCGCCGCTCTTTTTTGCAATGTCAAGGATCCGCTCCATATTGAGGTAACTTTTTGACGGGTGGGCTTCGCCGACATGGAAGGCCTCATCGGCATATTTTACATGGAGCGCATTTTTATCGGCGTCAGAGTAAATAGCGACGGTATCAATGTCAAGCTCGCGGCAGGCCCGCATGATCCGGATTGCGATCTCCCCGCGGTTTGCGATCAGGAGTTTCTCAAAATATTTCATTGCACCACCAGCAGGACGTCGCCGGTCTGGACGACATCGCCGGTATCAACAAAGATCTCAATGACCTTGCCGTCAACCGGGCTGTGTATGGGGTTTTCCATCTTCATTGCTTCAAGGACAAGCAGGGTATCTCCCTTCTTCACCAACGCACCCCTGCTCACGTTGACTTTCAGTACCATCCCCTGCATGTTGCTCTTTATGCCGCCGTCTATCTCCCCGCGCGGGACCTTCTGCTGGGTGACGCTGGATATTTCCATTGCATTTCCGCCCACCGACATGATGCGGACGGAGAACACTTCGCCATCCACCTCCACCTCCATCTGGCCGGGCATACCGGATGCGGGTTTTACTGCAGTCTGCTTCTGGGGGATTTCCTCTACCGTCCGCTCACCTTTGAGGAACGAGGGCGCAATTGCCGGGTAAAGGATATACGTCAGAATATCCTCCTCCTTATGGATGAGCCCGGCCTTTGTCGCCTCCGCTTTCATCTTCTCGTAAGAAGGTTCCAGCAGGTCAGCCGGGCGGACGGTGATTATGTCATCGTTCCCGATGATCAGCGTGCGGACCTCTGCACTGACCGGTGCAGGCGATTTCCCGTACTGGCCGTGGATATAATCCTTGACCTCCTTTGTAACATTCCGGTACCGTTCCCCGTTGACCAGCACATTGAGCACCGCCTGGGTACCGACAATCTGGCTTGTCGGCGTAACCAGCGGCGGGTATCCGAGATCTTTTCTGACCCTGGGCACTTCAGCAAACACATCATCCAGCCGGTCCAGGGCGTCCTGCTCCTGTAACTGGGAGACCAGGTTCGAGATCATCCCGCCTGGCAGCTGGTACATCAGCACGTTGCTGTCGACCCGCTCGGATATCGGGTTGAGCAGTCCGGCATATTTTTCCCGTATATGTATACAGGCATTCCGTGCCGCCCTGAGCCTGGTTAAGTCGATCCCCGTTTCACGGGGGGTCCCGATCAGGGACGCCACAACACTTTCCGTTGGTGGCTGGGATGTCCCCATGGCAAAAGGTGACATCGCCGTATCAAGGATATCAACACCGGCATCAATGGCAGCCTGGTAACTCATAGGGGCAATCCCGCTCGTGCAGTGACTGTGCAGGCAGACCTTGATATCAACGGCTTTTTTTATACCGGTGATAAGATCCCGGGCTGCGGCCGGCATAATGAGGCCTGCCATATCCTTGATGCAGATGGAATCGCATTCAAAGGCATACAGGTCTTTTGCCATCCTGATGAAAGTCTGGATATTATGCACCGGGCTTGTGGTATAGCATATCGTGCCCTGCAGGTGTGCACCGGCTTTTTTTACCTGATCCATGGAACGCGTCATGTTCCGGATATCGTTTAAGGCATCGAAAACCCGGAAAACATCCACGCCGTTTTTATGCGATGCGGCAACAAATTTATCTACGACATCGTCAGGATAGTGCCGGTAGCCGACGAGGTTTTGACCCCGGAGGAGCATCTGGATTGGTGTGTTCTTCAGTTCGTTTTTGAGGTCCCGGAGACGATCCCAGGGATCGTCGTTCAAAAACCGTATACAGGTATCAAAAGTCGCTCCCCCCCATGCTTCAACAGAAAAAAAACCACATTGATCGAGAGCCCCTGCAAGGGGCAGCATATCCTCCGTCCGGAGCCTGGTCGCGATCAGCGACTGGTGCGCATCGCGGAGGGTTGTATCAGTGATCTTCACTTTACGGGAAACAACAGCATCCATGGGGGGACCTCAAGAGGGGTGGCGGGAATTCATCCAGCATCTCAAAACTTCAATGGTAAAGTATAAAAAATTCACTAACGGGAATGAAGGCAATGATTCCCATGCATAATGCTGCAATGCCCGCGATGATATCTTTCATGGGTGTCTCAAACTCCGGGCAGTAACTCCCGCCATGGGTATATCCCCGCACCGCCATGAGTTCCGCAGTTTCATCAGCTCTCCGTAGTGCACCATGGACAAGGATACTGCCGGACGGGACGAGACTCCGGAGTCCCCAAATAGTCCCTTTGAGTTCCTGTGCCTGCCGGATTCTTGAGAAATCTGACAGCATCAGCTCCAGTGACTGCATCCCTATCTCGGCAATCATCCCAAGATCAAATCCTGTTTTTTTCCCGAGCAGCCATACCCAGAGCCTGAGGAATTCCCCCTGCTGATATCCGGTATACACCCAGGCCCCGATCAGGATGATCACGGTCATGCGCAGGCAGTAAGAGATACCACCCCCGCCGGTAAGTTCAAGGACAAATCCGAAAAAAGCAATCAGGATGATGGCCGGAATTACCCTTCGCATCTTTCTGAGGACCTTCAGGGGGCGGGAGAAGATCAACCACCAGATGAACACGACTGCAGCCCCCCAGATGCTGGTGAATGCCGCAAGGGAGAGAAGCGCGGCTGTTCCCGCCCTCAGTCTTATGTCCTGCATGCTGCCTCCAGCAGATCGGCCTGCGAGATATTTGCCGGGACCTTCCCCCGGGCAATAAGACTTTTTACTATGACCGGGGCATGGTCCCAGTGACCAAGCGCTGAAGGCAGCCGGCCCCGGTCGTACAGCACGCCCCCCTGGATCTCCCAGATCCGGTCGACTCTGGGGAAATGGGCTTTCTCATGGGTGAAAATAATCGTGATTCCCCGCTTCCGCCCGGATAGTGTCATACATAGCCGCTCTTTTTCCGCGCAGTCCAGTGAACTGAAGGGTTCATCGAGAATCAGAAGGTCATAGTCCTTTGCAAGCACGCACGCAAGGATCAATCGTTTTAATTCGCCCCTGCTCAGGTCGAGAGGGTTTGCTCTCTCCCGTCCGGTCAGACCTGCAGCTGCGAGTACGGTACCGGGATCAACACCCCATTCTTTGCATTCGCGCTCCAGGTCAGGACCGGTTACATGGAATTCGGGGAACTGGAATACAATCATCACCGATGCGATACCTTCGCGTTCAACCGTTCCTGATACCGGGGGAAAAAAGCCGGCCATCAAGTGTGCCAGCGTGGATTTCCCGCTGCCGACATCCCCGGAAATAAGGTGGATGCCCTCCTCAAATATTCCCTGCGCTGAGAGCGACCAGCCTCCGCGGACTGCCCGTATACCGGCAAGCGAGACCTTCAAGACCGGCACTTCCATGTGAACGGATAGTATGCAGTACCGGCAAGGGATGCAAACACCTCTTCCGGGGTTCCGGCATATCTGACTTTCCCCTCTTCGAGAAAAATGACAGAATCTCCNNTCGTACTCGTCCAGCACCAGCACCTGCGGCCGGAAGACCAGTGCCGCGGCAAGGGCAACCAGCATTTTCTCACCTCCGGAAATTTCCTGCATCGGCCGGGTTGCGAGATGGGTTATCCCTACTGACCCCATGCATGTTACAACACGGTCTTTTATCCCGGTGCAGGGCATGTGACGGAACCGGAGCGGGGATGCAATCTCTTCAAAGGTACTGCCGAACAGGATGTTCCGGTCCGGGAATTCATTAACCCAGCCGATCTCTGCATCCCGTGGGGGTAGGCCATCGACAAGAACCGTCCCGGATTCCGGTAATGCAATCCCGGCCAGCAGTTTTAAGAGGGTTGTCTTGCCGCTGCCGTTTTTGCCGATGAGCGAGGTGATGCCCGGTGCGATCCGGAGATCTTCAACAGCAAGTATGCGGTACCGGATTTTTTCTGCAGTGATCATGGCAATCGTTCAGCAATCAGGTATGCAGCGCCGGCCTTTATCGCATCACCGGCAATAAAGGGCAGGGTCCCGGCATAGAATGCAGGAAGAAATTCCCGATCAAGCGAGTACATCAGCCAGCCGGTACCACAAGCGTAAATCGCAAGCATGGCGAAAACAAGCCCGCAGATGTGGACCGGCCGTGACGGGTATTCATACGTTAGACCAATGATAAGTGCGGCAACGATAAACCCGATAAGATAGCCACCAGTCGGCCCCAGGAGTACTCCGAAACCGGCAATGCCGTTATGGAACAGAGGAAGCCCGAGAGCACCCAGGATGACATACTGGGAGACCGGGATTATTGCGTACCGTTTCATGACTGCCCCGGCCAGCAGCACGAAGAGTGTCTGAAGCGTAAACGGCACCGGAACAAACGGGATCGATATCCAACTGCCGAGCGTGATGAGACCGATAAATGCTGCTGAACAGGCAATAATTCTCGATCTGTCAATGTTCCCGAACATCGTCAACCACTAAAAAAAGTGGTGGTTGACGATA
>PMKW01000180.1 GCA_003157895.1 Methanoregula sp.
AGATGCTGCGAGCAATAGCGCATTGGCATAATTTGGTGAGGCGCGCGAACTATCCACGAAAATTCTGCTGATATTTACTACTGGTGCGCCATGTCCGTACCCGCCCCCCAGGAACGTGAGCGTACGGAAGACCAGGTTGCCGGAGATCCCATCCGGTGCGATGATAAGCCCGCAGGTTTCGACCGCATCCTCTATCAGGATCTCGCAGTGCGTGGCGTCGCCAAGCCGGGCAACGAGCTCTGCTTCGGCCATGCTGGCATCCACCTGCGGGTGCCTCCCGATATCCCCCAGCCTGCCTCCGGAGAGGATGCCGGTCTTTTCCGGCAGGCCGAATTTTTTTGCAATAACCCGCCCTTTTTTTATCAGTTCAAGTTTTTCCGCTACCGTCCATCCCTCATCGACACCGACCGGTGTGAGCAGGAATTTTTTCCCGTATACGGTCTCGAGGAGGGCTATCCGCTCGAGATGGTCAACACCCATCGCCTTTTTTAATGCTTTCAGGGTAGTATTGGACGGGAGTGTTCCCCGGACGGCCGCGTCTATATTGCCGGTGGCAAGGTCGTCGACCAGGGCCTGTTCCGGGTGGGGATGTTCGAGAAAATGCACGTTTTCCTGGGCGGTTTTTATGTCGGCAACGCCGGGGCGGCAGTAACAGATCGTCTCAAACAGCCCGCTTACGCTGTTGGCGCTCGCGATCACTTTTTCCGGGTCTTTCTCAATCCCGATGCCGATGCGTTTTAACGCCCCTGGCATGAAATATCCTCTTGTCCGATGTGCAGGATCCCGTTCCCGATAAAATCGAAGACCCGGGTATCTTTTCCCTGGTAATGGATCCGCAGTTCCCTCGTACTGTTTACGGTCCCGATCTCTTTTGCGGTCATACCGACACCGGCAAAGAGCGCGACCAGTTCGGCCACGTGCTCTTTTTTTGCCGTCATGATAAAACCCATTCCCGGGTACATCCGCACCCACAGCTCGAATGTCAGGTTGTTCTTTTCAAGGTCCGGCTTTGGGATCAGGCCAAGGTCGATATCTGCCCCCTTTCCGCTCACTTCCAGGAGCATACCCAGGGTTCCGATAATCCCCGGGTTGCTGATGTCTTTTCCTGCGGTGAGGAGATGCTTTTTTGCGATCTCCTCCATAACGGCAATCTGTGCCCTGACCTCGGCAGCGGACTTCATGGTCACCGAGTCCCAGTTGAGTGCACAGGACGGGTGGACGCGCCCGTTTAAGTCTATTGCCGCAACAACGCTGTCTCCCTCCCGTGCCGTGTGGCTGTAGATGATCGCGTCGAGAGGGGCAGTACCGAGGATCGATACGTCAATCACACTGTAGGGAGCATCCGGGTGCAGGTGCCCGCCCACAATCGGGACACCGAACTGTGCCGAAGCATCGTGCATTCCCCTGACGACCTGTTCCTGTACCGTTGTTTTGGATATGGAAAAGATATCCACCATGGCGAGCGGGTGCCCGCCCATGGCTGCGATGTCGTGGATATTGACGAGCACCGAACAGTATCCTGCCCAGTACGGGTCTGCATCCATCAGTTTGCTCCAGATACCATCCGCTGCAAGGAGGAGTGCTTCGCCATGGTGTTCTATTACCGCGGCGTCTTCCCCGAATGCGGCGATCACATGGGGGGCGTCGATCCTCAGTGCCTTCACCATCTCGCCAATGGCATGTTTCCTCTTTACGCCCTCGTATTCCTGGACTGTTTTTGCGATCGTCTCTGTGGAGCAGTTGTGGGCCACGGCATCACCTAAAATAAGTACTGGCTTATTTCCGTAATAGGTAGTTTCGTTTCATCAGAGATAATTTATTTGATATACGGTCAACGTGTCTGTATGGACTGGGCTGAGAAATACCGACCCGCACATCTCGCAGATATCGTTGGCAACACGACTGCGGTACGGCAGATAGCGGACTGGGCAAAGACCTGGACGAATAAGTCCCGTCCCCTGCTCCTCTACGGCAAGCCCGGTATCGGCAAGACCTCCTGCGCGTGGGCGCTGGCGAATGATATGGAATGGGAAGTGATCGAGCTCAACGCGAGCGACCAGCGGACTGCGGCGGTCATCGAACGGATAGCCGGATCAGGGAGCACGACTACAAGCCTTACCGGCGCTTCCCATAAACTGATCGTGATCGATGAGGCCGACAACCTGCAGGGTACCGCGGACCGCGGCGGTGCCCGGGCGATTGCGGACTGCATAAGCCGGGCACAGCAGCCGATGATCCTGATTGCAAACGACCTCTACGGGCTCTCGCCGGAGATACGGAACCGGTGCGAGCCGGTCCAGTTCAAGGCAGTGCAGGCACGGTCCATTGTCCCCCGGCTCAAATATCTCTGTTCGGCAGAGAAGATGACCTGCAGCGATACCGCGTTACGCGTCATTGCCGAGAGTGCGGAGGGGGACATACGTTCGGCGGTCAATATGCTCTATGCCTCGGCAATCGGGAGGACAACGCTTTCCGATGACCAGATCCACACTTCCCAGAAGGATGAACGGGTGTCGATTTTTACCCTGATCACCGCACTGTTTGGCAGGAATACGGATGAGGAACTCATGAGGCTTTCCTGGGATGTGGATGATACGCCGGAAACGATCGAGCAGTGGGTAGAAGGCAGCGTGCACCTGATCCCGGACTTCTCCGGCACCGAACGTGCCTATCGCTACCTGTCCCGGGCCGATGAATATCTCGGCTATACCTACCGGCGCCAGTACCATACCCTCTGGCGCTATGCAACCGCGATCATGCTCCTGGGCGTTGCGGACGCCACCGGGGGGAAAGGTCTCCATTCGCGGATCATGCCTCCCGAACGCTGGCAGAAGATGTCCACGGCAAAGAAGCAGAAGTCGATCCGGATTTCAACCCTCAACAAGGTTGCCGCCCTGATGCANNATACCCCAGAACACGCTCCGGGAACAGTATCTTTCTACGGTCTCCCTCCTGATTGAGCACGATCCTGCGGGATTTGCCCGCGACCTGTCATTCGATGCAGACCAGCTCAATTTTTTCCTGTCCGACAAGGCCCGGTCGGCCGCAATTATCAGGGCGCTTGCACAGGAAGATAAGGATAAAGAGAAGGAGCGGGAAAAAGAACGCGGGAAATCAGCAAAGGAGGAGAAGAAGAAGGCAGGACCGGCACCGGAGCCGGCGAAAAGGGAATTGCCATCACCTGAAGTACCGGTTCCTCCGGCAGAACCTGCGGAGAAGAAAGTTCCTGCAAAGACTCAGTCGACCCTGTTCGACGGGTTCTGACAATGAAAATACCGGTGGAGGACCACGCCGCAGTCAATTTTCTCCCCCCCGTTTCCGTACGATTCAAAACCAAGGTGATAGACAACAAGATCGCAGTTGACTCTCCCTGCAAGCGAGATCAGGGGTGGGATCATCTCGATGGCCGGGCGTATCGCGTAGATAACGTCGGCTCCCCGGTAGTGGGAAATGTCCGGTGAAAAAATATCATCGACAACAAAAGCGAGATCTTCGGTGACCGCCATTTTTTTTATGTCCGTAGTACGGAGCAGTTTCCCGGCACGGGAAAGAATCCCTGCCGCTTCCGTGTTCCTCCCGATCCCCACCTCAACAGCGTGCAGGTAGTTACCG
>PMKW01000188.1 GCA_003157895.1 Methanoregula sp.
AATCCTGCATATCATTGACGCCAGCGGCGGGACGGACAGCGAGGGAAATCCCGTGGGAGTCGGCAACCATGATCCGGACGTCGATGTTTCTTTCCTCTTGTTCGAGATGACGATGTGGGTTCACGGGATCCTCGACAAACACTGGACAAGGATCAGCCGTCAGTCGCAGGGAAAGGGTGCTGCGATCCAGCAGGGTATTGCTGAGACTTTTGTCGGTCTGGGGATTACGGTGGATGACGTGCGCGATCTGGAACTCAAACTCAAACTTGATCTCGTGCATGCATCAATCGAAGATCTTGTCCCGCTCTGCGCGGAGATTGTGAAGATCTCAAAGCCGATGCTGATCGTGGGTAACAAGTTCGATGAGGCACCTGAAGCCCTCCGCGCAAAACTTACCGCACAAAAAGTTGCATTTGCCAGCGCGGCGTCGGAGCTGGCACTGCGCAATGCTGCCGCTGCCCATGTAATTCAGTACCTGCCCGGTGATGAACAATTCAGGATTGCCAGTGAAGGCACGCTCTCACCGGCCCAGAAAGCCGGTCTTGCCAAGATCGCAGAGGTCATGAAGCAGTGCAAAGGAACGGGGGTCCAGCGGGCCATCAACCGGGCCGTCTTTGAACTCCTCGATATGATTGTTGTCTACCCGGTGGAAGACGAGAACCATTTCTGCAACAAGCAGGGGGACGTACTGCCGGATGCTTTCCTGATGCGGAGAGGTTCCACGCCACGGGATCTTGCATACCAGGTACACACGGATATCGGCAAGGGATTCCTGTATGCGATAGACGCCCGCACCAAGATGCGGATCAAGGAGACCCATGAACTGAAAGATGGCGATATCATCAAGATCGTTTCAACCGCCAAGTAACAACATCATTTTTTACGTCAGGAAAGCAGGATAAGAAATTGAATCCGGCTTCAATCCCCGGTAAAATGGTTCACAAAGAACCGGACCCGCTTGAGGAACTCTCGCTTCTCAGTTCACTCAAGAAATGCCCGAATCAGGATCTCAGAATTCCTCGTGAAGAGTTACGCGATACCCGCTCGATCTCTCGCATGAACGAGACCAGCTATGAACAGTCATGATTTTTTCCAAAACCATCTGATGTAAAACTCCTTTCAAGGAAATTTGCGTGGGTTGGTGGATACGCCAAAATATACTCATGTATCACCAGAAACTAACTATTCTTGAAAAACAGATAAATTTTCCAGATCATCCATGTTGTAACGGGTAACTCCGGAATTACATGAAAGGACCCCGCGATTCACAGGAGGGGAGAATTTATACCGTTGCAACATTATCCTCTGGTGCCAAGATTATTGTAATTGTCAGTGCAGCCGAATGAGGACAGGCGCGGGCAGGTTGCGGTATAGTATGACGATTGTCGTCCAATTGTCAGACAAAATAGCCGCACTTTTGTAAAAACTCAAAAATTTCAGTGTTTTTTACAGGAAAAATATCATTTTATCCGGAAAGTTTATTACCAGCTATTGTGAACANNGCACAGGTGATACGCAATTTCTTTGACTGTATCACCGGCACCGACAGGAACCTGACCCGGATCTATATGTGCGTAATGAGTCTTGCCAAGCTCCGCATGGAGCAACCGGAGAAGATAGCTGCGCTGGTCGACCAGTTGCGGAAGAGCAAGATCCAAAAGGAGCTATCCGTTGACCTCCTTGACTATATGTGCGATGCTGCAAACCAGCTCGAACTTACACAGGTACAGACGGCCTTTGGTGTAAAGGATATCAGGTCTGTTGCGCAGGACTTTACCGGCATCAGTATGGACAGTCTGTAACTTAAAATCAGACAACTTTTTTTAAAATATTCCCAGAATTCTCTGTAAAATCTCAAGTACTATTTTTCATGGTATTCAAGAAATACCCGAAGGTTACTTTTGAGATGTAAAGAATTTGATTAATACCCGTGCCGGGAAAACAAGGCAGATTGTTATCTACTATTACCACAGAAAATGTTTACTGCAATTATGATCCCGTGGCTGAACTCCAATTTCAAGCATTTCAAACCAACAGCAGCGATTGCAATCAACGCCACGCGACACATGAATAAAATAGAACGGAAAAAGCTCTTTTCCCCGGATATCGAACCCATGCGGACTGCCGAGGGCCGGTGGTTCGAGGCGATCGTATATGAAATGTTTCTTGATATCTCAAAAAAATCCGATACGATAAAGTACCTTGCTATGAAAGGGGCTGACGCACCGCACCGGCGTGAAGATGTCAGGCTGGGCCAGAACGGGCTGTTCTATTCCAAATACGGAGACATCACGATCCGGGGCAATGGACAGGACCTTGCCGAGTTCGATATGCTGCTTATGGACTCGGAAAACCATGTCGCGTTTGCCGAAGTGGTCACCTCACCCGCCGACTTAAAAGAGTTCGAAATGGAGATCGCATACAAGAAAAGACTGCTTGGCTATCTTTATGATCAGAAAGTAACCCCCTTCCTGCTCGTCTCATCATTCGACCTCTCGAACTATTCTGTTGTAAAACGCCTTACAAAAGACAGGACCAACGCGATTATCCATACGAGTTCCTGTGAGCAGATCAAATCCCTTGTCAAGCATTACCGCCCGCGGATTCTCTATAACATTCCGGAGAACCATCCCAAACTGATCAGGGCCACGGACATCCCGATGAAACACCTGTTCAACTATAAACGGTACCACGACGAGGTTAAAAACAGGCTTTTTACCGAGATCAACAGGACCGAGGGCAGGATCAACCCGGCAATCATGGACCAGACCGGTCAGCTGGTGAAAAAGGTACTCTACGGGGGCCTGTTCCCGCCGGCAATTAAATCGATCTGCGATACCTATGGCATTACGGTAAAAGGAAAGAAGATAGCACCCGAAGATTTTCCAAAATATTATTCCAAGGCTATTATTGCCACTGACCTTCCTAACTATGAATTAATCATCTACCTGCGCTCAAAACAGAAGAAGGAGTACCACAAGTTAATCCAGATGAAAGACGGGCATTTCAAGTTCGAGCGGCCAACACCGCCCAAGGTGGGTTTTTTCCTCTGGCTCGAATCCATCCAGCCAACGCTCGGTGCGAAGATCACGCTCCAGGTGCTCAATGCCTTCTCTATCAGGGAAATGGTAAGATAATAAAAATGGAACCGAATTATACCGGTTATAAATGATCAGTAGTTTTTCGTAGGGATCTTAATGGAGACCGGATTCTGAAGCGGACGAGCCTGTTCATAATTTTTCGCATTTCACTCAGGCAGACCTGATCCGGCATCAATTCCGCGAGGGCGCATGTTTTTGGTATCAGATCCATGGAACAGACCTCCATCAAAACCACAATTATCGTCCGAAAAATCCGGTCTTTCCTGAACCCGTAACCTGGTGCACCTGCAGGAAGCCGGGCGCGTAAATATATACCCCCGCTCCGAACAGAGGAATAGGAATGCATGCTGCTGAAACGCAGGCATCATGCGGATTTCCTAATGGAGTCCCCCCATGTTCAAGGGTACGATTATCCTGTCGGCAGTTATCTTCAATGTACTGATCATCGTTGCCCTCATCCCTATAGCACTCCATGGCGTCAAATACCGGCCGATGACTGCTGAGGATGCCCTGAGGAATACCATTGTGATTTATGGCATCGGCGGAGTCATCGCTCCGTTCATTGGCATAAAGATTATCGATGTCCTGCTCGTACTTCTGGGTGTAGGATGATGTACCATGCCAGTCCTGCCTGAATGCCGCCCGGATCCCGATACCCTGCTTGCCAGGATCAAGAGCGAGGAGCGCCGGAAGCATCGGGGCAAACTCAAGATCTTCCTTGGTTATATCGCGGGTGTTGGGAAGACCTACGAGATGCTTAAGGCAGCACATCTCCGCATGGCTGAAGGGGTTGAGGTGAGGATCGGGTATGTCGAGACTCATGGCAGGAAGGAAACGGACGCGCTGCTTGAAGGTCTTACGGTCATTCCCCGTAAAATGATGAAATACCGGGAGGTTACCCTTCCGGAATTTGACCTTGACGCAGCCCTGCAGTGCAAATCCGCAATCATCCTTGTTGATGAACTTGCCCATACGAATGTCCCTGGTTCCCGACACACAAAACGGTACCAGGATGTCGAGGAACTGCTGGATGCCGGAATCGATGTCTATACGACACTCAACGTCCAGCATATCGAGAGTCTTAATGACGTCGTTGCCCAGATCACGGGCGTTATTGTACGCGAAACGGTCCCGGATCGTGTCATCGATGAAGCGGATGAGATTGAAGTGGTCGATCTTGCCCCCCCCGAACTGCTCCAGCGGTTGCGTGAGGGAAAAGTCTATGTCCCCGACATGGCAGCCAGGGCAGCCGAGAAGTTCTTTAACGAGGGGAACCTGTATGCCCTCCGCGAACTCACCCTTCGTCGAGCTGCCGAGCGGATTGACGAGCAGATGCTCGCTTACATGCAGACCCGCGCGATACCGGGGCCGTGGGCTGCGGGCGAACATCTCCTCGTCTCGGTCGGACCGGGACCGCTGTCGGAACGACTGGTGAGGACCGCACGGCGGCAGGCCGACCGGATGGGAGCCCGGTGGACAGCTATTTATGTAGAAACACCTGCTCATCACCGGCTTTCAAAGGAAGGACTGGAACAGCTTGCGCATACCCTGGAACTTGCGCGGAAACTCGGGGCAGATACCGTCACCCTGTTTGGATTTAACATCGCCTCGACTGTAATCGATTATGCACGCCGGCACAATATCACGCGGATCGTTGTCGGCAAGACCCTGCGTCCCCGCTGGCAGGAATATGCGTTCGGTTCCATTGTAGATCAGCTTATTCATTACAGCGGGACAATCGACGTGTACGTTATCAGCGGCGAGGAGCATACCCCGCAGATAATCGGGGATTTGGAACACCTGCTCCCGGCGGCCCCGCCGAAAGATTATGTCGCAGCCCTGGTCCTTGTTGTGCTGCTTGTCATTATCGGCTGGTTCATCAAATCGTTCATATCCGCAACCAACCTTGCCATGTTATTTTTACTCGCCGTTGTCATTGTCGCGTTCCGCAGGGGCCTGCGCCCAGCAATTTTTACCGCAGTCATCGGCGTCCTGGCCTTCGACTTTTTCTTTGTCGCTCCGTACATGAGATTCCGGGTCACCGATACTGAATATCTTATTACCTTTGCCGGTATGATCTTTGTCGGAGCGCTCGTCAGTCTTCTCGTAACGAAGGCCCGGGAAAATGCATTTGCTGCGGAGAGCCGGGAGAAGGAGACCGGGACACTGTTCGCCCTTTCCAAGGATCTTGCTGTTGCCGCTGATGCCGGTTCCATAATCGTTGCAGTTACACGGCATATCCGCGAGATCTTCCTGTGGGAGAGTATTGTACTCCTTCCGGAAGGTGAAGGGCTTGCAGTCCAGAAATCAGCTTCCGGCATCATCCTGAATGATGATGACATTGCGGTAGCAACGTGGGCATTCCGGAACAATGCTGTTGCCGGTTACGACACCGATACCCTGCATGGATCGAGACTCCGGTATATCCCCTTGACCGGTTCTTCAGGTGTTCTTGGTATACTGGGTGTGAAACCTGTCGATATTGACGGCATCATTACTCATGAGCAGGAACGGATCCTCACAGCGTTTGCCAGCCAGATGGCACTGGCACTTGAAAGGGTTCAGCTTACGAAAGAACCCCGGTAACCACAAAAAATTCCGGGGGATCATCCGTTACAGTATACGAAAATAATTCGGGATAATTACCGGGTCGTTGATCCTGCGACCGCACAGGATATTCTCCTACTGCTTCCCGGCATGATGTAAACACCGACTTCCCTCCGTACGGTACTCTCGGATCAGGAGCCCGGCTTGTCCCTTGGTGCCTTCCCTGCCCGGTAATATTCATTCGTTTCATGCCATAGATGCTGTTTTTTCCAGTGCTCCGATTACTGGTTTTGGGGATCTTGGTCAGATAATAGCGCGAATTAATTTTATGAACATCTCTCCTTACCGATCTGTTTTTTCATTTCATGAGAGCGCCTTGTCGCCCTGCTCCCCTGTCCTGACCCTCAGGGCGCTGATCATCGGGCAGATGAAGATCCTCCCGTCACCATGCCGGCCGGTCTGGTTGGCATTCACAATGCTTTGGACAATCCGGTCAACCTCCTCATCATATGCAACAATGATAAGCATCCGTTTTGGCAGGAAACCCAGAGAAAATTCGGTGTCATCATAAAGCGGTGACCCGGCATCCACGGTCCTGTCAATCGGCAAACCTTCACCGGGCCGGGCGCCAATAAGCTGCATCCGCATATTTCTGTTCAGGGGTGCTCCCAGTTCCCGGGCACTGACCCTGCCTTTCTGCTGGCCACGGCCCGTGACGTACAGGAATGTGACACCTTTGATACCGATGGTTTCAAGGACTGCTTTGGTATCCTCAACCCGGTCTTCCCGCAGAACAGCAATGATCAGCTTCATACAATTTTCAGGTTCCTCCTGCCTTACCAGCGCTTCGGATCGCAAATGTATCCTCTACATAGGTAACGAAGATCTTCCCGTCCCCGATAGTACCTTCATCGGGAGTGTTTTTCGGGCCGGTCTTCGCTTCCGTCCGTATTATCATGACCGTTTTTGGCACATCGTTGTCCGGTACAACAACCATCAGCATCTCCTTGGGGATTTCCGTGTAGTGGACTGCACCAAGGGTGATACCCATCTCCTTACCATGACCTGTGACATGAATTCGGGTTATTCCACCGATCCCGGCGATATCGAGGGCTTTGATAACCCGTTGTGCGGACTCCGGCCGTATTACAGCCCAGATCATCTTCATCCAATCACCGGCCTTTTCTCTAAATCACCCTACGGTTGTTCTGAATTTCTCACGTTGGGGGGTACCTTGCAACCATTTCCCGTTGACTTCCCGAGCTGTATATAAGAATCCCCCATGGTACTATTCCTATTCGTTTTTCGCGTTTCAATCACCGAAATCATGCGACATTTAAAAAACCGGACTGGGGGTAGTGAACCCCCGTACCGGCAGGAAAAAGATTGCTGGTGTGTAATTTTGGTGGATATCAGACAGATTCCCTTTATACCTCCACTTCCCCGGTGCGGATCCTGATCGCCTTTTCAACGGGAATCACGAAGATCTTCCCATCGCCAATCTTCCCGGTCCGGGCTGCATCAGTGATAGTCGTGATTACGGCGTCGATATCGCTCTCCTTGGCCACGATCTCGATCTGGATCTTGGGTAGCATGTCGACAGTCATTAAACCTCCCCGGTATTCCAGGGAGATCCCTTTCTGCGCACCCCGTCCCCGTATCTCGGATGTGGTCATGCTGACAAAGCCCTTGTCTTCCAGTGCTTTTTTGACAAACTCGAATCGTTCCGGTTTTATGATTGCTTTGACCAGTTTCATGTTGTTCACTCCTTAATAGCACCGCTCCCCGTGCTGCGAGATATCAAGGCCGACATATTCTTCCTCTTCAGTCACACGCAGTCCGAGCGTCTTGTCAACGATAACTGCAAGAATGTAGGTAATCACAAACGCGTAGACTACTGCAGCTCCCGCACCCACGACCTGCGCAATGAACTGGTGGACATTCCCCTCAAGGAGACCCGATTTGCCGTTAATCGCTGCTGCGGCAAAGATACCGGTTGCGAGCGCTCCCCAGAGGCCGCCCATACCATGGACTGCCCATGCATCGAGGCTTTCGTCGACCCCTTTACTCTGCCTCCAGAGCATGATGCCATAGCAGAGAGCTCCGGCCACGCCGCCGATGACAATCGCTGCCATTGGCGTCACGTACCCGGCAGCGGGGGTGATTGCCACGAGACCGGCCACAGCACCCGAGACAAACCCGAGCGAGCTTGGCTTGCCACCATGGGCCCACGAGACGAGCATCCATACGATTGCAGCTGCTGCGGCTGCCGTGTTGGTGGTGACGAATGCTACTGCGGCAAGGCCGTTTGCATCAACTGCGCTGCCCGAGTTAAACCCGAACCAGCCGAACCAGAGC
>PMKW01000046.1 GCA_003157895.1 Methanoregula sp.
AAATAATAGAGAAGTTTTTCTGAAAGGATAATCCCGCCCGCGGTCATGGGAATTGCGATGAACAATGAGTACGTGAAGGCTTTTCCCATCGAATATTCAATCAAAGAAAAATTTTTTTCCGTATGCCATTTGCTGATACGGGGGAATAAAACGGTATGGAACGCAAGTACGATAAACGATGCAACGGAGGTCAGCTGGAATGCAACCCGATAAATCCCCACATCGGCTTCTGTCATAAAAAGACCAATGAGTATCGTGTCTGCATAGGTAAATATGAGGGCACCACCGGATGAAAGAAATGTCCAGATGGAAAATGACATGAGTCCGGTATAGTGAGAACGGTTGCATCGCGAAAGACTCAGCTTGATGAATTTTAGGTTTATGATTACGGTGGCAATCGTCCCTGCAATGAAACCTGCAACCATTCCCCCGAGACTGAAACCGATAAACACTGCGAGGATCTGAACCAGGTTTTTCACGATGGTATTCATCAGGTTGCTGAACTGCATAATCCCCACCTGAGCAGTTCCGTAAAGATTGGTACCGGTAATGCTGGCCGCAGTACCCGTAATGAGAGCGATGATCAGCCAGTATAATAGTCCGTTCTCCTGCAAATCTGGTATATAGGGTGAGATAAGGATGAATAAGGCAATTGAGAAACAGAGAAGTACTGCCCGCGAAATAAAAAATGCCGTGAAATATTCGTTTTGATCCGTGCCCTCACTGATTCTTTTGACTGCAGCACCGCCAAATCCCCCGTCACCAATCAGGTCAAAAATTCCATAAAATGCAAGGAACAGGAAATAGGAACCGAGGACCGCAGGCCCCAGATAATGGGCGAAATAGAATGTTGCGATATATCCAAGGCCGGTGACGGCAAGGAGCGAACCGAATGACAGCAGCGATTGCCGCTGGACCGGATTAATGTTCATGAAATCTGACAAGAGTTCCCTGAAAAAAATCACGGTTATTCCTTCTCAAATATTATACCGTTCATGAACATATTTCGCAATGGGCAGGACCTTATACGAACCCTCAATTGTATGGTGTTGTTTTTTGGTATTTGCATTACCCTGCGCTCAATCATTTAATTCAATGCAGATTTTTCAACAGTGATATCCGTCACGGGCTCCGGTGGGTTTGTCTTTGTTATACTGCATATACCACTCAATCGTCCGTTTCAGCCCCTCATGGAATGGCATCTGTGCCTCAAACCCGAACTCCTTTTTCGCCCGGCTCACGTCAAGGCATCGCTTGGGCTGGCCATCAGGCTTTGATCTGTCCCAGCGAATCGTACCGGCATAACCGGTTAACTCCTGGATAAGGCCTGCCAGATCCCGGATCGTGATCTCCATCCCGGATCCGAGATTCACCGGCTCTGATTTGTTATACCGTTCCGCTGCCAGGACAAGTCCGCGTGCGGCATCATCGATATACAGGAATTCACGTGATGCAGCGCCGGTACCCCATACCTCGACAGAAGGTTCGTTGTTGCTCTTTGCATTGGTAAATTTTTTGATGAGCGCGGGAATGACGTGCGAACTGGCAGGATCGAAATTATCCCCGGGCCCATACAGGTTTACTGGCAGGAGATAGATAGAGTCAAAGCCATATTCCTTCCGGTACGCCTGCGATTGGNNTTGGTCTCTTCCGGATACCCGTTCCAGAGGTCGTCTTCCCGGAAAGGTACCGGGGTGACTTTCGGGTATGCGCAAATGGTGCCGACAATCACGCACTTCCCCACGTTCTCCTGACGGGCAGCCTCAATCATCTGGATGCCCATGATCGCATTGTCGTAAAAGAGCTGGGCCGGGTAGATCTGGTTGTACCCGATCCCGCCGACACGGGCGGCCATGTGTATCACGATATCCTGGTTTTTCACTACCCCGACACAGTTTTCCCATCGCCTCAGGTCAATCTCTTTACTGCGGGGAACGAGGATGTTCTTTTCAGCAGCTCCTTTTTCGAGAAGCTGGCGGACTACCTGTGACCCGAAAAAGCCTGCTCCCCCGGTGATGAGAATATTTTTGTCCGACCAGAATGTCATCTGATTCCCCTTATTGTACCCGTTATCCGTTTATTGCAGGTATCGGATTAATATTGATCGTCCTTTTCATCCTTGTTCATCTGACAATATCCGGACGTGCCGGACCTGACCTCAATCGTTTTTCCACCAGCGTGAAGGGAATTTACTTGCAATTATCTCTTCGCCTTCACCGATTGGTTTGAGCCCCGATGCTTTCATGTCCGCATCTACCATTATCCGGACAAGATCATGGAATCTGACACTCGGTTTCCATCCAAGATTTTTGTACGCCTTTGAAGGATCGGCGATGAGGACTTCGACTTCTGTTGGCCGGAAGTATTTCGGATCGATCCTGACATGTTTTTCAATATCCAGGCGCGAGTACGCGAACGCTTCGTTCAGGAACTCGCGGACAGAATGCGTTTCCCCGGTCCCGATAACAAAATCATCCGCTTTTTCCTGCTGGAGAATCCGCCACATGCATTCGACGTACTCCGGCGCAAATCCCCAGTCCCTTTTTGCATCAAGATTTCCCAGGTAGAGATATTTTTCCTTCCCTGATAGGATGCGGGCGATCGCCCGGGTGATCTTACGGGTAACAAAGGTCTCACCGCGGCGGGGCGATTC
>PMKW01000098.1 GCA_003157895.1 Methanoregula sp.
CATTCCCCGGACTGGATGCCGGCCCCGGTCAGGACTTTTATCTTCGGGTTCACTGCGTGGACAGTGGCAACCGATCTCCTGATTATTTCCGGATTGGCTTTTGATACCGAGACACCGCTTCCTATCAGTTCCGGGGGCTCGATGGCCACGTACTCCGGCGAGAGTGCTGCCGCAGCCGCGCTGGCAGCCTCGTTGTTCGTGCAGACAACTGCAGACATTTTCTGGGCCTGCAGTGCCCGTATGGAGGCTTCGATATCCGCAAGGGTAAGGCGCCGTTCTGAGTGGTTCACGAGCGACCCTGCAGCGCCGGCAGCCCTGAGGGCATCGGCCGTGATATGGCCGGTGAATGCACCGGGCTCGACGCTGTCCACGTGCTGGGCATAGACCGGTATCGCGAAGTGGTGGGCGATCGGGTGGAGGTCGATATACGTGGGAGCGACACCGATGGTGACACCGCTCTCCTGCGATACGAGTTCTGCTGCCTGTGCGATCATATGGGCCCGGCTTCCCGTCCCTTCTTTATAGGTCTTCAGGTTGACAAGGATCAGTGGTGATGGCATGGTTCCTGCTCCGTGAACTTCGGGCTGTCAGTCCCTACTACTCCATGAGGGTTTGGTTATCATCAATATTCGTACCGGTGTCCGGTTTTTAAAAAGACCGGCGGGTCAGGGATCACTCATCGTTATTCTTTCAGGCCCCGGAGGAAGTGCCCTGCGGTAATTCCCCCGTACGCAAGGGCCTTTATCCGCTCTTTCAGGGATCGGGGTGACGTATCCTCCGTCCCGGCCCCGGAACTGCCGCAGGTAACCGCGTCACAGTAGATCCGCACCATAGCGCCGGCGTAGGCACCGGTCCGCCCCCGGGCATCGATCGCGACCTCGCTGATGCCGGCATTCCGGATCGCGGGCAGGTGGTCGACAAGGCAGGTCTCCACCGCGTTGCCGATACGGGTCCGGCATTCGCCATCGGTCCGGAGCGGGAAGATGTGGCCGGTTGCATCCCGGATGCCAAGGAACCTGCTGTCTTTCCCGTCATCCCTGCCTGCCCTGCAGTGCTGTAGGGGCTCGATGAGGCAGTCCTCCGTAACCATCGCTTCGCTTATGCCCTGCACGATGAGGGTAAAGGAAGCGCTGCAGCCTTCACGCCGTGCAGCACGGACGAGTTTTTGGCATTCATCCCCGGACAGTTCCGGCGAGAGCGTGAGGGAATCAAAGGGCGGGGAGAGGTGGCAGGCTGCGCGGTGGTTGAAGATATTGAGCCCGGTATCGCCGGACAGGGCCATGCCGGGTATGAGTGCGCGGATCGCATTCGCTGCCCCCGGGTTCCCGGCCATGCACGCTGCAAGGCCGTCCTTATGCAGGAGCGCGATCTCCGGCAGTATTGCAGCGAGATAACCGTCGCGGGTGATCCGGGGCAGTTTCAGCACGAAACGGGCACCGGCACCCCGGCAGAACGCCATGGCTTCCGTTACCTGCTGCCTGATGGACCGGATCTTTCCTTCTTCCCCCGTCCGGCAGGAATGACGGGGCAGGACAAATGCCGGTTCAAAACAGATGCCGGTGCAGCCTTCCTTTACTGCCATGGATACTGCTTCCATCGTATCGGCATACACCATGAGGCCCAGAGGAGTCGCCGGGGTGCCTGTATCCCGATCAGAATCTGTGGTTGCGGGATGTTCCGGAAATGCGGCAGCAAGCTGATATCGCGACCGTGCAATATCGTCTTCTGAGGGGAGGGAGGATGCAAGGAGCGCCTCCTCAGCCCGGAGCAGGAACTCCCGGCGCATGCGGTTGAGTTCCCCCACCGGGGCAAAGAGCGTGCCGGAATAGGTGAGAGAACAGTCCCGGATGACAAACGGCGTATCGCCGCTCTTCCGCAGTTGTGTTTCCAGCAGTTCTCGCGAAAGCGGGCGGGACCGTGCCGGCACAAGGCAGAAATCCGGCTGGTATGAGACCCGGACTTCTTTTCCCGATCCGGATTCCAGCCGTCCTTCCATTTCGATATGCCCCGCACTGTCCACCGTGACTGCGAGATCCACGGGAACCTTGTGCACCAGGTCGGCAGGGGGGTGCGCGATGATCTGCCGGGCCCTGGCCTCCCGCTCGCGGGAGAAGGTAACAGATACCGATGAGCCCGGTGAAACCGGCCGGGGGATATGGAATACCATGGTCTTTTTGTCCTTCGCAACCGGTGCATTGTTGAGCAAAAATCCCCAGTCTTCCCGCCTCTTTGCCGGATCCGTAAAGAGCAGCCCGTCACCGGTTGCCGGTGCCAGCGTCCCGTCCAGGCGGACGGTCACGGCCCCGTTTTGTTCGTCCTGTCCTGTTACCGTACCGATGCAGATCCCCCGGTTGTCCGGCGCATCCCGGGCCATGAGCGTCCCGTGCCGGTCGCCGAACAGGTACCCAGGGGTAAATCCCCGGTTGAATGCGAGGAGGAGGTCCTGCTCTGCTGCCGGATCCGGTTTCCAGTCCCCTGCCGCAATCGCATCGAGGGCCCGGCGATAGGTGGAGACCACGACCGCAACATACTCCGGCGATTTCATCCGCCCCTCGATCTTCAGCGAAACAACCGGCGCCCTGACCAGTTCCGGCAGGTGCCCCCAGGTGCAGAGGTCTTTTGGCGAGAGGAGGTAGGGTCCGGGTGACTGCAGGTCCCGGATCCGTTCCGGTCTCCCGTATTCGTCCCGGTCGCCGGCAACGAGCGTATAGGGTTTCCGGCAGGGCTGGGCGCACATGCCCCGGTTCCCGCTCCTGCCGCCAATGACCGATGAGAGGAGGCACTGGCCCGAGTAGCTGTAACAGAGCGCCCCGTGGACGAAGACCTCAAGGCCGGTGCCGGTATGGCGGGTCTTCTCTGCGATGGACCGGATCTCCGCAAGGGGGAGTTCACGGGCGAGAACGACCCGGGAGAACCCCTGTTCCGCAGCCCAAAGCACGCCTCCGGTATTATGGATGGTCATCTGGGTGGAGGCGTGGAGCGCAAGGCCCGGGACGATCTCCCGCGCCAGCGAGGCAACACCAATATCCTGCACGAGAACCGCGTCAGCGCCCGCTGCGTATAACCAGACGAGGTAATCCGCGACTCCCTCAAGTTCGCGGTCGTGGATGAGGGTATTGACCGTTACATAGACCCGTATCCCCCGGGCATGGGCCAGCCGGATTCCTTCCTGGATCTCCTTATCGGAAAAATTTGCAGCATATTTCCGGGCGCCGAACCGTTTCCCGCTTAAGTAAACCGCATCGGCACCGGCTGCCAGGGCTGCCCGGAACGATTCCGGCGAACCTGCTGGCGCAAGCAGTTCCGGCAGGGCCGGGCGCACGGACCCGGTTGCGGAGCCCGGGGGGGTCACGGGTGCACCACTCCCGGGAAGTATAGGGTAAGGAGGCCGTTTGTAGCAAGGATCGTGAGGATGAGGCAGGGGACATACCCGGCCATCGTGAACAGGAGGGACCGCACCTTGGGCCAGCCCAGCACCCACGAGACCGGGGCATTGGCGTAGACGCCGATCAGGATCTCGCAGGGTACCAGGCCGAGGATCCCGTACCGCTCGGCAAGGGAGTGCCGGTGGATGAACTGCTTGGTCCTTACGAGGAAATCCGCGGCCGGATGCCAGGTGTGCCCGACTGCATCGAAGATATCAAAGAGCCCGATGAAGATCCCAATCTCGGTGCACATCAGGACCCAGAAGACAAAGAGCGGGGAGAGGCCGAGGGCGATGCCCACCGGGGCAGCCCCGAACTCAATGACGAAGCCGCTCCCGATCAGGGCAAGCGTGGGCATGAGGGGTTCCTTAAGAAGGAGTACGGAGAGGAGCGGCAGTACAAGCGCAACGGATACACCCCGTGCCAGCGCTGCCGCGATATGCCGCAGGAAGAGGTACCGGTCCCAGAACTCCATAGCCGTGCTATAGTGTTGGCATGTGCGGGAATAAACAATATCTTTGCTTCAGACCGGTTTCAGGGCAGCGCCGGCGGCGCGGACCTGTCTGTTCGTCCGCAGGCTGTACGATGGCGGGGCGTATCTTTTTGTCAATTCACGGCATACTCCCTGTCATGAAGATCGTTGCCGCACTCACGGACCCGGCACAGGCTCCTTCTGCACGGGATCGGGGAGCTGATATGATTGAACTCCGGTTCGACCTGATGGAAGGGGAGCCGGAAGAACTGGTGCAGCAGTGCAGGGATACCTGCCCGCTGCCCGTGATCGGGACCCTGCGCTCTGCACAGGAAGGCGGCCGGTTTTTCGGGAACGGCAGTGAATGGGAGGAGAAGATCCGCCCGGTCATCCCCCTTGTCGATTATGTGGACGTAGAACAGCAGTTCGTGAAAAATGCAATCTGTGTCAAAGAAGCGGGTACGAAGATCATCGCCTCGCACCATTCACCGGTGATGATGCCGCTCCAGGTATTGTTCGTGCTGGAGCGCGAGCTCCGGGCGTACGGGGATATTGTCAAGATCGTTGTTACCCCCCGGGATACCGATGATATCATTGACCTGATCGCGTTCACGCACGCGGTGAAACAACCGATCTGCACCGGGGTCATGGGGTCGTCGTTCCGGTATGCCCGGGCGGTGCTGCCGCTCTTTGGCTCTGAACTGGCGTACTGTCACATGGGTGAGACGACCGCGGAAGGACAATACTCGGTTGAGGAGTTTGTGCAGCTGCAGAAGCTGCTGCTTCCGTGACGGTTTTTCCCGTTTTTCTGGTTTCATGGTTTCGCTGGTTGCAAGATGGTGTGAACTGCCGTATCGCCGGAGATGCCCGTTCAGCACAGCACACGCGATAACCGCCCCGGTAATCCGGTATCGTTTCTGGCCGGCAGGTATGCGGTCCTGTCAGCAACCCCGGATCCTTATGGCCCTGTCGCATGAGCCGGCCTTACCCTGCAGGAACACCGGATCGAAATTCAGAAATATATCGTACAATCAAGGCTCCTGCAATGAAACATGGGATAATCCTGATCCTTGCCTTCCTCATCATGCTGTGTGCATTCTTTTCCGGCTGCACCACCGGCCCCGGAACGGAAACGCCCGCAACGACAATCCCGGCAACTGCACCTCCGGTTAAACCCACGACGGTTACGGTGGTCGTGACCCCGTCCACGACCGTGCCGACCATTGAACCCGTACAGACATTACCTCCGGAACAGCAGGTCAACCTGGTACTCACCAAAGACCGCCCGACCTCGGAGATCCACCTGCTCTATCAGGGTGGCCCGGGAGATATGTTTGCCACCCGGGTCATGATGCGGGTCTATGCATCGGATACAGTGTATACCGAGTATATCATGGGCAATGGCAGAAAACCCGTTCTCAATGATGAGATTGTTGCCCCGGGGACACGGGGCGGCGACCGGTGCGAGGTCTTCGTTATCTCCTCCGGCACCCGCTACAAGGTGATGGACGAGCTGGTGTACGGCGGGATGTATTATTAGGAAAAAGGAAATTCCAGTTTATCAACCCAATATTTTCATTTCCGGTATTTCCCCTGCTCCAGCAGACAGTCCGCCAGCACCAGCGCGAGCATGGCCTCGGCCACCGGGATGATCCGCGGGACGATGCAGGGGTCGTGCCTGCCGCCAACGGAGATATCCACGACCTTGCCATGGATATTAAGGGTCTTCTGCGTCTTTGCAACCGACGGTGTCGGCTTCACCGCGATTCTCACGACAATATCCTGCCCGGATGAGATCCCCCCGAGAATACCGCCGGCATGGTTGCTGGAAAAGCCGTCCTCTGTCATGGGGTCGTTGTTATGGCTCCCGAACTTTCCTGCAACGGAAAACCCGTCGCCGATCTCGACACCCTTCACCGCACCGATCCCCATCATGGCGCCGGCTATCAGGGCGTCCAGTTTCCCAAAGACCGGGTCGCCCAGCCCGGCGGGGCATCCCTTCGCTACGATCTCGGCAATGCCCCCCACGGAATCGCCGGCATCCTTCGCTGCAAGGATCTCGTGCTTGATCGCGGCCGGTTCCGTCTTCCCGTGGACCGAGACGATCCGGCCGCTCACGGTGATCCCGTGCATGGCCAGGTATTTCATGGCAAGCGCACCGGCAGCGACCCTTCCTACGGTCTCACGCCCCGAGCTCCTGCCCCCGCCCCGGTGGTCGCGGATACCGTATTTCTCCTGGTACGTGAAATCCGCATGGCCGGGCCGGAAGACTTCGCGGAGTTCCTCGTAATCCTTTGACTGTACATCCCGGTTCCGGACGATCATGGCGATGGGCGTCCCGGTGGTCTTTCCTTCGAAAACCCCGGACAGGATCTCGATTTTGTCGTCCTCCTGCCGCGGCGAGGAGAGGGGCGACATACCCGGGCGGCGCCGGTCAAGGAGTGCCTGGATGTCGTTCTCTTCGAGGGGGATATCCGGAGGGCAGCCATCGATGACGGCACCCAGTGCCTTACCGTGGCTCTCGCCAAACGTGGTGACGCGTAAATTCCTGCCAAACGTGTTCATGGAAGCAGCTTCCTGATCTTCTCTGCGGGTACGTCGATGCCGAAGAACAGGGAGAACTGTTCTTTTGCCTGCCCGATAAACATCTCGGTCCCGGTGATGATGGTGCACCCGGCCTTCCGTGCAGCCTTAATAAGCGGGGTGACGGGCGGGGTGTATACGAGGTCGAAGACCGTCATGCCCCTGTGCAGCTGGTCGTCGCGGAGGGGGCTTGTGTCGCCCGGTTTCATGCCAAGCGGGGTCGCGTTGACCACGACGTCAGGCCTTACCGTATCAAAGTCCGGCAGTCCTCCCCACCTGCAGCCGAACTGCTCTGCAAGCTCCTTTGCTTTCTCCGGCGTACGGTTCAGGATGGTTACGTCCATGTCGAGGTCGGTTAAGGCAAACGCGGCACCGGCCGCCGCCCCGCCGGCCCCGAGCAGCACCGCCTTCGACCCCTTCAGGCCCGCCAGCGGTTTTCTCACCCCGATCCAGTCCGTGTTGTAGCCCCGCGCCGTGCCGCAGGAGAAGATCACCGTGTTCACGGCCCCGATCTGCTGT
>PMKW01000147.1 GCA_003157895.1 Methanoregula sp.
TTCAAACAAATCTCAATAAACCCCTTTACCTTCAGATGAATCGCACCGAAAGGAGACCAGAGATATTTTTCCGGCATAGGTAAAGGGGGGATTTTTTTCGATAACCGCAGAACGTATTGCCTGGATCCAGAAGTACTGACAACACTGTCGCCCAAGGTAAAAAAAAATGACGATAAATCACTTCAATCAGGCCATGGCATAAGGACTTTAATCTGCAGACCTGAAATGGGTGCTCAACAACATTCCTGCAGCAGGCAGCCGGTATCCAGAAAAAGGTTGAAATCCGACCATATTATCCGAACCACGCTTTTTTATAGACTTCACGGGGAGGAATTGTCATACCGGACCACTGCAGAATGGTGAACCGTTCCTTATAGTCCTGCTCTCCGGTCCCGAAAGAACGGAAATAAACTGGAAAAATCTGTATTTTTTCGAAAAACCTCAGTTTTTATGCAATTATTCTCACGAATTTTAAACTGTACTGCTGCAGGAATTTACTATTCCCAACACGGTAGTTATGAGAGATCCTAGGCAGAAATTTTCTTATAAATCCCTCTTTTCTCTGTTTTTCACGATTGACGAATCCGGATCACGTATCCTCCCATTTTTCCGGATAAAATGACAAAATGAAATGTGGCGGAAAATAATTACCGGGTGCTCCCGAAAAAACGGTACAAATATCCGAAAGCCGGAATGCATCAGGATTATTTGGTTTCCCCTAACAGAATGAGCAGAATTTAGGGAGAGGAGACACCGGGTGGGATCCTTTGCTCTGTCAAATCCCGATGGAAGTGAGACCTGAATTTGACATCAAAACCGGGGTCGGGATGATTCCCCGGAATCGCAAAGACAAGAAGAAACGAGGATGAAATTTCGAGAAGAATTATACCCTCCTTCTGCCATCGAAGAGCTGCTGATAATACGCTGACCTGCTATCCAGAGAAAAAAGTATCTGAACTTGAAAAAAAAATTATACTAGGGGTGATGAGAGAAGGAAAAGCCGGATTATTTTTCAATAATCAGATTTGTCTGTTTTAACGATTGAATATGGAAAAATGAAAGTTTTTGATTTCTAAATATTGGAGATAATTTTTATTGTTCAAATTAAAAAATGGATTTTAAAAAAATGGGTTTTCCGGCTCATAATGATCCTGCCGGAGAAGGTTCCCAACAGGTATTTGGAAAAAATTGAAAAGTCGTCATTTTATATTCATACATTGGAATCTTTAAAATTTTGGATTTATTAATTTACAGTAAGAACTCTCGGATGAAACCAAAGATTTCACACCGAAAATTCATTATTGTCAAATTTTTTGAATAAATTAACACTGAAGAGACACGGGTGATTTGCAACACAGACCATGAGATACTCCGGAATACAGAGAGGATTGCAATAATTTGATTAAAATTTCATTGTTTTTTGGTTATAACGATAAAATGGACAATTAAAATTCTGGAATTTCAAATTAACTCCCTTATAATCTTTGATAAGAATAATATGGAAAAACATTGGATACGAGAAGAGGAAAATGACCCCTTCCATAGTCCTGAACGATGTTTTTTTTCCCAAACACCCTTTCTCAAAACAATCAAGGAGCCTCCTGACTACTACGCAGCTGCATATAGATTTCCCAAAAGGGAAAAAATCACGCTACACAACAGAAAAATTATTAGCTGATATTCCCCGGGCACCGGCGCCCAAAAAATATTCCAACGAAACGATATTCACGGGCAGATCCAACCCGCCAGAACAAAACATTTCCAGGTCTATGGTTACCAAAGACAATGGAATGACATCTGTTCTGACCGTCCGGGTCGACTGTCAATCGCGAAAAGGCCCACTTGAATCTATCCATTCGATGTAAGTGGCCTCGGGTCTTGGCGATCATATCGTTCAGTCCTGGTTCATCATATATTCCCTGGACCTGTACCCGCGGGGTAAAAAATCACGGAATGAGGCTATTTACTGATTCCAGGCGCAATTTTTATATATAAAATTTATAAGATTGAATAAGTGGATTTTTCATATAAACCACATATTGCTATACGAAAAAGGCCATTTTTATTAACTCGTGTTCACCCGTAAGCCATATCCATTTCCAGAACCGTGGGTCCTGCAACCCTTAGGGCCGATAAATGGTCTCCCATTCCGGAGTCCGATAAAAAACCCACCAATACCCTGATTGCTGGAGAAGCCGGGTCATGGTGCAGAATAGCCACAAGCGGGAAACGATATCCTCAAAGTAAGCGGGTATACCAATCCCAATGTCTCATACCCAAGCGGTCTGTGAGGAAACTCTTCAGGAAAAAAGGGTGAATGATTCAAAGGAGCCTGAAGCAACCACACTTTTATTAAAAAAATTCCCCGCAGGTCCGGACGGATGACCGTTATAGAAATACCCGGTTTCCATACGATAACTTACAAGAGCTGGCCGGGAAACGGGCAAAAAGAGTACCCCTCTCCTGCAATACCTGGGCGTATTCCGCAATCGGCTCCTGACCTGCGTATCAAACAAGAGTAATGTAATGTTATAAAAGGGAGCGGTGGGACAAAAAGAGGCAGGAGCATTATCCTGCCGGCCAATGTCACAACCGGACCTTTCGCTGACAACCATGACTTACCACAGTTAAAAAATATACCTCCGGAAGATCGTGAGGGGACAATCCCCGAAAAAACAGAGATAATACCCGGATAATTCCCGGTATTTCTCCTGGACGGGTCAGACAGATCTTTCCTTTTTTAAACCCTCCCTGTCACAATATGTGCAGTTTTCCGACGGAACTTACGCGGAACGGGTTCTGATTATAAACCCTATACTGCTATATGTAAAGCCACCCCATACTGAAACGGAAGAAAAACAGGTCAAAAAAACCAATAAACCAGAACTGGTCAAGGTGTACTGCAATGGATGATCTGAATTCCCAGCAGGAGATCAACAAGTACAGGAAATTCAAGAAAGTCGACGGGGCCACCTATCGCAAAGTCAACCAGTTCCTGCGCAAACGGACCTATATCACTGCTCGGGAATGGGCCCTTGCCCGGCTCTGTACCGATTTCCGTACTTCGGGGGGGGCAGAGATGACATTTATCGGCCAGCACCTCCCGGAACTCGTCCCTTTTATGGAGGATACCTATACCCCTCAGGCGGTGAACCAGGCCCGCAATGCATTCAAGAAAAAAGTGCGGAAGTCGAGTGCTACGTTTTTTTACGGCGCTATGTGCGGCTTTTTCACAACCGATGAGCTGGATGACCTTCTGTTCGAGGCGAGCGAGGTTGCACGGTTCCTTTTAGAAGTGGAAGGAACCACACTCGATATCGATGAAGAGATCGATATTGAAGACCGTATCACCAAGGTTATGCGGGGTGTCGGGGAGGCTGCAAAAACCCTCCTTAAAAGCCGCAATGACGAGGGATCCATAAAGGATCAGCCGGAGAGTGCAAAACCGTCAGCTGCCGTTTCCGGACGTAAGACTCCCCCGCAAAGATATCCCGATTTATCTCCGGATAAGGGAATACCGGACATCCCCGTTGCAACTATCGCGCCAGACCAGTCCCGACCTGAGTATAGCTCCCCACCTATGGCCGGGCCAACCAAAGAAGCGGAAATATCTGATGGATCGCCCGTCTCCGGTGAAGGCCAGAAGTTACCTGAATCCCGTGAGATACAGAGAACCGATGACCCGACGCATTCCAGCGTGGATAAAACCCATGACGATGGCGGGGGTAAACCGGACCCCTCTGGCACTATCGTGCCGGAGAGGGAGGGGCCATGAAGATCATCCAGGTCACCGGGCGATCCAATACCGGTAAGACTACGTTTATTAAAAGTCTCGTCCCCGTGCTGAGAACAAAAGGGAGGGTCGCCGTGATCAAGCACCTCGCGGACCACGAATTTCTCCTCGAACAAGGAAAAGACACCACCGGCTTTTTTACTGCCGGTGCAGAGATCTCCGTGGGAATCGATGCCAATAAATCCGTAGTTGCCCTGCAAAATAATTCGCTGGATGCGATGCTTGCGCTTCTGAACGGTCAGGGTATGGACTTTGTTATCATCGAAGGATTCAAAGAGCGTTCTTTTAAAAAGATCGTGATTGGCGACCTGCAGATCGAAGGGTGTATTTTTAAGAATCCAACCGCTAATGATGTAGTCGCATCAATCGGCCGTTTTGACACGTACTGAGAGAAGGGAGGATCTGAAGGATATGACAGCAAAAAAAATTCAGAAACGGTTGTTCGGTACCAACGGTGTCAGGGGTATTGCAGGAAAGGATCTCACACCGGAACTTGTCTTTACTATCGGCACAGCGCTGGGACATTTAAGAAAGGGGCGCATTGCGGTTGGCCGCGATACCCGGACATCCGGGGAAACACTTGGCAAAGCGCTCAAGGCCGGCCTGCTTGCCACCGGGTGTGACGTTTATGACTGTGGCATCCTGCCTACACCGGCGCTCCAGTACCTGGTCAGGGACGGGTATGACGGGGGGGCGATGATCACTGCATCGCATAACCCCCCGGAGTACAACGGCGTGAAGATCATCGAGCCTGACGGGACGGAGATGGGAGATGAAGAAACCCTCCAGCTGGAAGAACTGATATTTGGTCCCATCATACCGGTCACTCACTGGGACAAGGTTGGACGGGAGACGCAGGTTCCTGACAGTACAGAACGTTATATTGAAGGAATCCTCCGTCACTTCCCCGGTTCCCCGGGAAAAGGCATGACCGTTGTTGTGGACCCGGGCTCCGGCCCGGCCTGCATCACCACCCCGAAGATCCTGGAAGGACTTGGCTGCCGGGTCCTCACGGTCAACGGGGTTATGGACGGCACGTTTCCCGGCAGGCTGCCGGAGCCATCTGCTGAAGGACTCAAAAATCTCGCGGACCTGGTACTCGCCAGCGGGGCATCCTTTGGCGTTGCCCATGACGGGGATGCCGACCGCGCTGTCTTTGTCGACGAGAATGGGCAGTTCATTGAAGAGAATAAGGAGTTTGCAATTGTTGTTCAGAACATCTGCCGGCAGAAAAAAGGAGTCATTGTTACACCGGTAAGTTCCGGTCAGGTTGTTGAAGAAGCTGCCCGGCGCGAAGGATGTACCATCCAGTACACCCCGGTTGGGAGCATCTACGTTGCCCGAACAATGCGGACACTCATCGGGAACGGGGAGACGGTGATCATTGGCGGGGAAGGAAACGGCGGTCTCATTTTCCCGGATCACCAGTTCTGTCGTGACGGGGGCATGACAGCAGCCATGATGGTCTCTCTCCTCGCCACCTCAAAGAAAAATTTATCAGCACTAGCCCGCCAGCTGCCAGAACGCCATATCATCAAAGATAAAATTGCAGCGACAAAGGGTGCAGAAATCCTCGCATCGCTCCCCCTGCAATTTCCCG